>JACMOJ010000284.1 GCA_014378085.1 Burkholderiales bacterium
ACACAGCCATTGTGATCGTGCGGTCAACACCCGACAACTGACTTTTATTCGAATATGAAATAGAATAACTATCCCATGAAAAATCTTCCACCTCTTCGGTCATTGGTCGCTTTCGAGGCTGCGGCGAGGCACCTGAGCTTCGCGAAAGCTGCTGGGGAACTGTATGTGACGCCAGGGGCGGTGGGGCAGTTAATCCATAGGCTAGAAGACTGGCTAGGAATAAAACTATTTTATCGGGAGGTGCGCAAGGTCTCTCTAACCGAAGCTGGCGCCGCTTATTTCGGGCGTATCAGTACTGCCCTAAGTCAGATTTCGCATGCCAGCAATCTGCTCAAGCAGCGCCGTCACAATGAGGTACGGATTTCGATGCCGCCCAGCTTTGCGAGGAAGTGGTTTGTTCCACGTATGGTGCGGTTTATGGACCTTCATCCTGAAATCAGTCTGAACATCGATGCAAGCGCGGCACTGGTGGATTTTGACAACGAATCGATTGATATTGCGATCAGGCATTTCAAGGCGCACGAGAGCAACAGGTTCGATGTTGAATTGCTTTTTCATGACGTGCTGCGGGTATATTGCAGTCCAATGTATTGCGAAAAACTGGAACTGAAACAGTCGGAAAATTTAGCTAAAGCGACTCTTTTGGCAACCAGAATTCACCCTTATTGGGAGCGCTGGCTCCTGCAATTTACCAAGTTGTCGGGGCGAGAAATAGGCGAGATCCCCACCATCAATTTCGATGCATCCCATCTGGCGGTTGATACTGCCAAGCACCATCAGGGGGTCGTGTTAACCAGTGCGTCGCTCGTGGAGCAGGAAATTGCAAGCGGCGAGTTGATCGAACCGTTCGAAGCTCGACTTCCCGTCGATGAAGGCTACTATCTCATTGGCCCCAAAGGCTCTTTCGCGCTGGGTGGTGCGGTTGAAGCCTTGAGGTTTTGGCTGAGGCAAGAGTGTCGCGGAAGTTAGTAAATTTTTTGTGCAGGAAAACCGAAAAAAAGTAAAAATTTCTTTTCTTTGGCTTGATCAGCTATTGACTAGCACCGTTACTGCCTCGACGACCAGGCGTCGAACGGGTACGCTTCGGTATGAATGCCCTTGAGCGACGAATCACACGCTACCCTCGCGTTCGATAACCAGGATCCGGGCCTCTCCGCGCGGATGTGCCACATGCTCACATCCGACTCCCGCGAAGAATACGTCGCCAACCGCTAAAGTCACGACTCGTTCAATGCCCGCCTCGCGATAATGCATGTCTACCGTTCCGTCTAGAACTGCAAATACCTCTTCACCATCGTTCACATGCCACTTGTACGGCTGGTCGGTCCAATGCAGACGGATCGTGGTTCCGTCCATGTTAGCGATATCGTCAGCGCCCCATGCGCGATTGGACGTAAATTCCTTGCTTCGAATAATTCTCATCGATAGACCCTCTTATGCTTGATGTAAGGAGTTGACTCTGAACATCGTCGACCTGACGGATAGCGCACCCGCGGTCCGACCACGGCGGCTCGCTGAAATAGCGCATCACCCCAGAGTCTGAATGCGGTTCGAAGAGTGCTTTCTCGTCCCCTCGGCGCGGCGGACGGAGCGTTAGTCGTGCCGTCGTAAGGGTTTTAAAATAGACCATGTTCGTCGAGTTGTCGTAGCGTCGCGTTGGAGCAATCATTCTGATCTGCTCGGCCCCGTTTTATCAAACGGGCGTTCAAGGTTTAGCGGCTGCCTGTATATGATTGCGTCTGCCGCTGACCCGTTCGACGTTCGCCCGTGCGAAAATCGGGTCAACACTGCCAGTGCGGCCCTTACGTAAGCGGTAAGCCAGCGGCGTTATATCCGACCAGCGTGCGCATCGGCACAATCTCCTCCATGTTCAACACGATGGAGATTGGTCATGGATGGGATGGTGGTAAAACAGTCGCGTAAGGAAGTGGAATGGCGCCAGCGGTTGGCACGGTTTGCCGCGAACGGTCAGCAGATCAAGCTGTTCTGCCAGGCAGAGTCGGTGTCGGAGGCGACGTTCTACCGCTGGCGCAAGCAGTTGGCCAAAACAGGCGGCGCGGCCCCTGCTGCCGGCTTCATCGACGTCGGCGTGATGCCACCGGCGCCGGCATTGCCGTCGATGACGCAGTGTGAATCGGCCGGTGCAACGCTGGAAGTTCGCCTTGACCTGGGCCATGGCCTTGTGCTGCAGATCGTGAGGCGCTGATGTTCTTCCCGGAAGGACAAATACGCGTGTTCGTGTACGGTCGGCCGGTCAGCATGCGCCTGTCCTACGATGGCTTGTACGCGCTGGCCAAGCACACGATGCAGCAGGACCCGCTGTCG
>JACMOJ010000285.1 GCA_014378085.1 Burkholderiales bacterium
GCAAAAACCTCATTAACTTGCTGGATCGCAACATCGGGCGCAATGACAACCCTTCTGCCACCAGCTTCGAAGGGAGATGCCGGCACCGACTGCGAGTGGTCAGCCGACCCGATGTTGTGGGGCTGGGGCCGCACGATGATGAACGAAGCCGGCAACGTCGCTGTCAAGCTGGTGGATTTGCCGGCGCTACGCGCAAAAGATGACGTCACTGACGCCCTTGCCCGAGAGTTAATGCAGCCCGATGCCGAGTCCGAGATCATCCTCGGTCTGAACGGTGCGCGGTTTGTGCCGCGGCTCGCGCTATCACCGCCTCCGCTGCCCACGTCAAAAATGGCCACAGATCGCGCCTCGCGGCCAGGCATTGATATCGCTATCGGTTCGACAAAAAACAAGGATTCTGCGACGTCCCAAAAGCAAGATGTAACGATGCGCCTCGGCTTCGATTTTCCGGGCCAGTTACGAAATCTGCGTTGGGAATCCCATTCGCGTGTATTGCCGCAGCATGACGAGATTGAAGTCGAGGTACAAGCCACCGGACTAAATTTCCGCGACATCATGTACGCGCTCGGGCTTCTTTCCGACGAGGCTATCGAAAATGGTTTCTCCGGTCCGACACTCGGCCTGGAATTTTCCGGGGTGGTACTTTCTGCCGGGCACGATACGACTGGTTTTTCGCCCGGGGATCGCGTCGTAGGCTTTGGCCCATCATGTTTCGCCAATCGTGTCATCACGAAATGGACCGCACTTTCACACATCCCGCGCGGATTGTCATTCGAAGCGGCAGCGACGATTCCAAGTACCTTTTTCACCGTGTATTACTCGCTCCTGCACCTCGCGCAACTTGAGCCGGGAGAGACCGTGTTGATTCATGGCGCGGCAGGCGGCGTTGGTATTGCGGCTATCCAAATTGCAAAGTGGCGTGGCGCCACAATTTATGCCACCGCGGGATCAGACGAAAAGCGTGATTTTTTGCGGTTGCTTGGCGTTGAGCACATTTATGACTCCCGCACGTTGAGTTTTGCCGATGACATTCTCGCCGCCACAGACGGTCGCGGCGTGGATATCGTACTGAATTCGCTTGCGGGTGAGGCAATCAATCGCAATTTGCGCATTCTCAAGCCGTTCGGACGCTTTATTGAGCTCGGCAAACGCGACTACTATGAAAATACCAAGATTGGGTTGCGACCGTTTCGCAATAACATCAGCTATTTTGGTGTAGATGCCGACCAATTGATGAGCGAGAGACCCGCACTGACGCGGCGATTATTCGGCGAAATGATGCGCTTGTTCGACGAAGGGGTTCTCCACCCACTGCCGTACCACGCATTCGAAGCAGAAGATATTGTGGATGCATTCCGCTACATGCAGCAGGCGCGTCAGATTGGCAAAATCGTCATTACCTATCATCATGAAATCGTTCCCACCCATGTCGCGCAACTCTCACCGTCGGTTGAGGGAATGGATACGGCTGCTGTATCACCGCCGCAGCGACTTATACTCCCGGCAGATGCCTCCTATCTTGTGACCGGTGGCCTGACGGGATTCGGTCTGAAATCTGCCGAGTGGCTCGCATTGAAAGGTGCAAGATATCTTGTTTTGGTCGGCCGTCGTGGCGCGGCAACGGACGAGGCCAGCGTTGCCATTGCGGCCCTTGAAGCGGCTGGTGTGTCGGTATTTGCAGCAGCATGCGACGTAAGCGACGAAAAGGCACTTTCAAAATTACTACAAGAGGTTGCCGTTGCGATGCCACCCTTGAAAGGCATCATCCACGCTGCTGCCGTCATCGAGGACGGGTTGATTCGCAATGTTACTGCTGAGCAATTGCACAAGGTGCTCGCACCAAAGGTTCTTGGGGCACAGTACCTGCACGCACTTACGCTCGATTCACAACTTGATTTGTTCGTGCTTTTCTCATCAGCCACAACCTTGTTCGGCAATCCAGGACAGGGCAGCTACGTTGCGGCGAATGCGGCGCTGGAATCACTCGCGACCAGCCGGCGCAACGCAGGCTTGCCCGCGACGTGCGTGCGATGGGGCGCGATTGATGATGTCGGATTTCTGGCGCGAAACGAAAAACTCAAAGATGCGCTTCAGCACAGGATGGGCGGCACCGCATTGCACTCCACAGCCGCCTTGGACGAACTGGAAAAAATGCTGCTCGCGAATCAAACCGGACTCGGTGTGATGGAGCTGGATTGGCGTGCACTTGCACGCTTCCTGCCAACGGCGTCCAGCCCGCGGTTCGGCGACTTGGCCAAACTCGGCGGCGATGCACAAGGTGAAGAAACCAACGCCGACGATATTCAGCGGCTACTCGCCGAACTGCCGGACGAGGCGCTTTTGCCGACGTTTATTGACATGATAAAGGTCGAAGTTGCAGAGATATTGCGCGCATCTGTGGACAAACTCGATACCAATCAATCGATGTTTGAAATGGGGCTGGATTCATTGATGGGTGTCGAATTGGCGATCGCGCTAGAGGGCAGGTTTGGCGTTCGACTGCCCGTAATGGCGCTGAGTGAAAGTCCCACCATTGCAAAATTGGCCGCGCGCATGATCGCGCAATTGCGCGGCACTGACGGCAATGCTTCGGCGACGGGATCGATGCCGCCAACACAAATTCAGCAAGTACAACAGGTTGTTATGCAGCACGCAGCTGGTGTAAGCGATGAATCCGTTGAGGAATTTGTGAGCGAGATTGCCGCGGCAGACCCGGCACTTCAACGGCGAATGATTAAGTAACATGCGTCCAAAGACCATATCGGGCTTGACCGCTCAGCTAAAGGACAAGCTTATCCAACAGGCACTTGAGCGACGGCTTCGTCACGCCGCGCAGTCTGACAGCGCCCCTTTGAGTCTGGTCTCGGGTTTCGGCGCGACCGATAAAATTCCCGAACAGCATTACCGTTTTCATTTGCATCCCGGTTACCAGCAAATTCGGATTATGAATGACGGGGCCGCGCGTTTGGGGATTGGCAACCCGTTTTTCAAATTGCACGAAGGCACGGCGGGAAACACCACGGAAATTGGCGGCAAACCGTACATCAACTATGCGAGCTACAATTATCTGGGCTTATCCGGGCACCCGGCGGTAATCGCTGCGGCGAAAGCGGCGATCGACCAATACGGCACTTCCGTTTCTGCCAGCAGACTTGTCTCGGGTGAACGTCCGGTGCATCGACAGCTTGAGCAGGCACTGGCGCACGTTTACGGTGTAGACGACGCCATCACATTTGTCAGTGGGCATGCGACCAATGTTACGACGATTGGCTATTTGTTCGGCCCCAAGGATCTTGTCCTGCACGATGAGTTTATTCATAACAGTGCACTGCAGGGTATTCAGCTTTCGGGCGCCAGACGGCTGTCGTTTCCGCACAACGATTGGCAGGCGCTCGATAACATTCTCACCGAGCAGCGCCGACACTTCGACAGGGTATTGATCGTCCTCGAAGGAATCTACAGCATGGATGGTGATTTTCCGGACCTGCCTCGATTCGTGGAAATCAAACGTCGGCACTTTGCGTTTTTGATGGTGGACGAAGCGCATTCATTCGGCGTCATGGGAAAAAACGGATTGGGTATTCGCGAACACTTTGGTCTTTCCGGCAACGATGTCGATATCTGGATGGGGACGCTCAGCAAATCATTGGCCGGTTGCGGTGGCTATATTGCCGGTGAAAGCGCGTTAGTTGAACATCTCAAATTTCTGGCTCCCGGATTTCTTTATAGCGTTGGCATGCCACCGCCGGTTGCGGCAGCGTCCATCGCCGCATTGGAATGTATGCAAAATGAGCCCGAACGGGTAGCGCACCTGACGGAGCGCGGTCAACAGTTTCTGCACGAGGCGCGAGCTGCTGGCATCAATACCCGCAGGAGCGCCCGTCTTGC
>JACMOJ010000286.1 GCA_014378085.1 Burkholderiales bacterium
GCAGCACCACACTCCTCGCCGGCATGTTTCTTAGCATCGCCGTGGCCATGTTTAGCGGCAGCGTAGATGCACAGGCAGCAAGAACAGCCAATGTCCTCACACAATCCCCAATGAGCGTTCAAACCGCCGCCACAAAAATCACCGGCGACACGCTAGTCATCACCGCCACGCGGTTGAAATAAGCGAAGTTCATTCGCCAAGGTCGCACCGATCGCCGACTCTGCGGCCAAGCTCTTTTATGGTCGCTTGTTTGAACTCGACCCCACGCTGCGCCCCTTGTTCAAATCTGACCTAGAAACACAAGGCAACAAACTCATGACAATGATTGGTGGTGCCGTGAACTTACTCGATCAGCCGGAGGCGCTGATACCTGTCGTGCAGAGCTTAGGTCGGCGTCACGTGGGCTACGGCGTTGAAGATCACCAATATGAGACGGTCGGCGCCGCACTACTGTGGGCGCTCGAAAAGGGCTTAGGCGCAGATTTCACAGTCGATGTCGAACAAGCTTGGGCCGCAACCTATGAAGTGCTTTCGAACACAATGAAGGCAGCGGCTAACGATCAGTTCGAATCCGTCTAGCGTTGAATTAAAGCGGTTGGCGGGTTACTGCGGCTTTTTTCCTCAAACTACGCATTGTTGCCACCGTTTTTGTAAAGTTCGGCAGGGTCCCCCGTTATCTCGTAGCATTCGCGTATTAAGAACTGCACGAGAAAACCAAGAGATCGCAATGAATAGCGCGTTAAGCCGAGATGAATTTGATGCACTGTTTCAAGTCAGCAAGATGGGCCGACTGGAAAAGGGTGCCAAACCAAGCGCCTGCGTATTACGCAACGCCAAGAAACTGGTCGGCATCAAAATGCTCATCCCGCGTCGGGATGGATCATTTGATCTCACCGACAAAGGCACCGAAGCGTTGTTCGTCAATCGCTGCATCACTGGTCTTCGCTCACTTGCGGCAAAGCCCGAGTTCACGTTAGACGACGAGATTGCGGCGTTCTTGGGTCGCAAAGGGCACATCACCATGACTGCTGACGGCAAAGCTGAGGTTACGCCGAAGGGCCTTGAGTGCCTTGAGGATATTGCACAAAATCCCTAAATCCTGCCGCCGCCAGGGCAGCGAGTGAAATGACGTTCGTTGCGTGCACGACAGTGTCGGTACTCCATATTTGCGCGATTCCTGCTCGCTTTAGTTCAGCCGCGACAACATCATCAAACAATGCATGTGTAATGGCCGCATTAACGCTGGCGGCCCCCGCAGCAACACATGCTCGGGCAGCCGACATCAGCGTTCCGCCGGAGCTGGCGATATCGTCAACTAACACCACATCGGCACCAGTCACATCGATGTCCGGTAGCGTCACCGTTGTTTCACGATCCGCATGCCGGACTTTTTGGCAAACGCCAAACGCACAACCCGCGGCTGCCGCGGCAACGCTGACCCATTGTTCGGACTCTTGATCGGGGCCAATCAGCACAAACTGACGACGTTTATCGCGCAAAAATTCGCCAATAGCGGTGGCCGCCGAAAGCGTGATCGCATTTTTCACAGGCACCGCATCGACTAGACGATGTACGCGGTGCAGGTGAGGATCCACCGTGAGTAGCGCGTCGAAATGCTGCGCCAGCCATTCGCCAACGATGGTTTGACTAATCGCCTCGCCTGGCGAAAACGCCACATCTTGGCGCATGTAGCAAAGATATGGCGCAACTAGCGTCAGATGTTTGACGCCATTCCGGCGGGCGGTCTTTGCCGCGAGCAGCAGCTCCACTAACTTAGCGTTGGGATCATTCAACGACTGATAAATAATCAACTGTTCGGGCAACCTAGTCGGCAACGTAATGCGTGTTTCGCCATCCGGAAATTGATGTCGAATGATGTCTAGGTAACCAACCCCCAGCGCTTTCGCAAAACGTCGCGCGGATGTGCCATCAACCGGAAATCCAATGACCATCATGTTTGCCATCACGGCTCGACAAACGCCAGTGGAATATCTTCAATGCGGCCGATGGTAAAGCCGTTGTCGCTGTCACTCAAAACGCGCGCAAAGTTTTCGTCTGCCGGGTACTCCGCATAAACACGATATAACGCTTCGCCCTCCACCACCGCATCACCAACTTTGCGAAACAAGTCCACCCCCGCCCCTTTTTCCATTGGCGCACCTGCATAACGCGCAATCCGTGCGAGCTGCAGATTGTCAATCGCGACGACCACACCTGCTGTTCGACTTACAACGTCAAAGGTGCGCCTGCCCAGCGCCAGCGGTTGCTGCCTGCGACCTTGGGCTTCGATGATGTCGTTCATCTTGCTCAGTGCGCGCCCGGAATCAAGAATCTCGCGCGCGATCGCAAAGCCTTCTCCGCCTCGCACGTTAGGATCAAATTCGAGGATTCGCCCGGCGAGCCTTAAGGATTTTTGGCGTAAGTCGCGCGGCGCGTCCGGGTGATTTTGTAGCACCGACATGACGTCTCGTGCCTCTAGCACAGGACCGATGCCACGACCAATCGGCTGTCTCCCGTCGGTGATGATGACTTCCATTTGCAGGCCCAGCCGATGTCCAACGTATTCCAACACTTTGCGCAACGATTGCGCTTCGCCCATATGCCGCACCTTGGCGCTTGGACCAACGGGAATGTCTATCAAAAGATGGGTTGAGCCCGCAGCCACTTTTTTGGACAAAATGGACGCGACCATTTGGCCGCGAGAGTCGATGCCCAATGGTCGCTCCACAGAAATCAGCACATCGTCTGCTGGCGAAAGGTGGGCTTTCCCACCCCACGCGAGACAACCGCGGTGTTTGCGAACAATCGATTGCAGGCGATCTAGCGGCAAATCCACGTCGCACAATACTTCCATCGTGTCGGCAGTGCCCGCGGGGGAAGTGATCGCCCGGCTTGAGGTCTTCGGCACTAACATGCCGTGCGCGGCAAGTATTGGCACCAGCAGCATCGATGTGCGATTTCCCGGAATGCCGCCGATACAATGTTTGTCAGCCACCAACGGCTCATGCCAATTGATGCGTTGACCGCTTGCCACCATCGCCTTGGTCAAATAGAAGACTTCTTCGCGATCTAACTCATTCTGGGCGGTCGCGACAACAAACGCCGCAATCTCGGTCTTGGCAAATCGATAGCCCGCAATATCTTCAATAATATTTTGATAATCCAGCTCGCTAAGTCGTTCCCCCGCGATTTTGCGCCGGACCGCATCCATCGAAGACGGACGCTCAGTGTGTGCCACATGTACCGGCGCGCCCTCCTGCAACGCCATTTCCGTAAATGCTTGTTCAGACAGACCCAACTGCCCCGGCGTGACGATGGCCGGATCATCCACTACGTTCAATGTCGCCAAAAGTCGACGCCCGATCGAGGTGACCGCAATCTTGGATAACGCTTGAAATCCCTCTGCCCGATAGACCGCACAATCTCGATGGATGTAGGCGACATTCTCTTTGTAGGTGTCAATGCCAATGCGACGCAGCGCCAGCGAGCCATTGCGACTGCCATCGGCATTGCTTCCGCCGCCGCCGTTCTCATCGCCATCGCCGACGGCCGCGAGCAAATCAATCGATGTGACACTTTTCATTCTTTAATTATCTGCCGGATAGAAGCAACGCGCTGTGAATATCGCTGGGTACAGCCTCGCACTGGCGCAGTTCGTTTTTTCGCTCTTAGCCGGCATAACGCGGACGCGGTAAACAGGGTGGCAAATACACGCAATGTCGCAACCAAAGGGTAACGCTGCTCCCAACCGATATTTCGAAACAGATTTGCGCGGATTTACCTAACCCAAACTAAACTCCATGATCTGCGCCGTGCGCTACTTTGCCGAAAGATTGAATATGAACAAAGAATTGATTGATGATTTCGCAAGTTGCGGCATTGCCGCGCTCGTGGGGATCGGTACGACCACAATGTTGTTGACGACCACATTGTTGTTGACGACCACAACGTTGTTGGCGCAGCCGCAAGCTGCACCGCAAGCCGCACCGCAGGCGCAACGCCAGACGAATGCGCCGGGATACTTACTCGTACTCGGCCGCTCGCTTGATCGCACAAAGATCATCGCCTACTCCGCGACCTTACCCCCTATTTACGCCGAAACCGGTGGGCGCTACATTGGCATCGGGCGTCCTGGCGGGGGTGTGACGTGTGTGTACGGACTGTGTGAAGGGCGTAGCGCAGTCGTTGCACGATGGACCGACCAAGCGGGCATCGAAGCGTTTTGGTGGGGTGACGCATACCGCAAAGCCATTCGTCTTCGCGACGGCGCGGGCGTTTTTACCGTGGTGGGGCTGAAGGCCACATCCAACGTTGCGCCGTATGACGGTGGGGCGTTGCTCATTAGCACTATGTCTATACCAACTGCTAGCACGTCAGACTCGGCTGCCGCGCAAACGTGGATCGACGCTGCGGCGGCTGCCGGTGCACGCTTGCTTGTACCGCCTACCGCGACGGTCATTGTTCCGCTGGAAGGTGATGCGCTCTACAACCGTGTTGCGTTGCTGAGCTTTGAATCAAAAGACAAGCGCGACGCCTTCGCGGCATCCGCAGCTACCAAATCTTTGATTTCGTCAGGGCCGCCCTTAACCATCGTGTCAATCATTGCGGTGGATGCGCCGCCAGCCCTGATATCGATCCCTGCCCAGACGCCATCGACGAAGTAGCCGCGGCGAACATCGGTACGAGTCGACCAACTTTGTTGCGTGACAGCGTGTTGCCTGTAGTCGAACCCATGGAGTCGAACGCAAGCCGCCTCCCGCCTATCGCTGAACTTTTTCGATCCGTTCAAGTCTAGGTGGTGGCTATGTTTTACATGATCGCTGCTACCCATCTTTTGATCCGCATTTCATCATGTCCGCTTGGCATCAACACCCCTCACGCGACCCAGAAGACCACCTCTTTTGACGTCAGCGTGGCTTAAAGTCTCCATCCCATTCTGGCAACCCAACATGACCAACCAATTACGTTTTATGTCACTGTTTGGGGCTATTCCCCTCGCGCTCGCATGCACCGCTTTAAGCACCCTCGCCAGTGCCCAAGTCGAACCAAATTTAGAACCGGCTAATCGGCCACTGTGGGAGGCTGGATTGTCCGGAGTTGGGGTAAGCAGCCCAGCCTACCCAGGGGCGGCTGACCGTACGAGTCGCGGTTTGGTGTTGCCGTGGTTTATCTATCGCGGGCCAATTTTTCGCGCGGACGAGGATACGGTTGGCGCGCGTTTGCTCAAAACACAAACGGTTCAATTTGACATCGGCTTTGCCGCCGCCCTTGGCGCATCGAGTGATGACGTTGAAGTGCGAAAAGGCATGCCCGACCTCGGCTTTCAATTCGAATTCGGTCCGCGCATGCGGATAAATCTGGCGCGGCCTTCACCTAGCAGTGTTGTCCGACTGGATCTCCCTGTGCGTGGCGTTTTTGAAGCCAAGGGTGGATTGAAGAATCGTGGAATTGCCTTCGAGCCGCGGCTTGCCTATGAAAACCGTGACATCGGTTCAGGCTGGGGGCTGGGTGCCAGCGCAAGTGTGGTTGTGGGCGATCGCAAATTCAATGCGTATTTATATGGCGTGCCAACCGCCTTCGCGACCCCTACGCGACAGGCATATGTGGCGAAGGCAGGGTTGATTACGCCTCGTGTGCAGTTCACGTTATCGCACAAGCTCACTGACGACATTCGATTCTTTGCATTCACCCGTTATGACTTTTCCGGTAGCGGTACCAATCGCGACAGCCCGTTACATATCAAAAACGGTGGCGCTTCGTATGGTCTCGGCGCGGTTTGGACGCTTGGCCGGTCCACTCAAAAAGCGTCTGACTGAGCAATCAGCCGCGCGTGCCGAAGTGCAGACTAATAGAAGCTTTGCTTCCCCATGTCCTGTGACAGATGATCCACGGCGAAATGGAAATGGCAATGTCGTAAAGGCCTTTTCACGTTCGCGGTTGCCATGAAAACCAAACACTTCCCCTATCGCCTCGACAGACGCTGGACACCACTGTTCATCATACTTGGTGTGACCAAAGATGATGGTGTCACCATCACCAGTCAAGGAAAGTTGATCGCCACATTTGGCCGTTTCCATGTGGAGACCGCGCTAAAAAATATCGCCGCCACCAAAATCACCGGGCCGCACCGCTGGTACACCGCCGTTGGTTTGCGCTTAAGCTTGACTGACGATGGCGTCACCTTCGGCACCAATCACAAAAGAGGAGTAAGCATTACCTTCATACGCAAAATCCCTCGTGTGATCGGCCTTCAACGACATTCCACATTGTGGGTGAGCGTCGCAGATCCAGACGGGCTAATTGCCGCCATCGGCAAGTAGCGGCAAGTAGCGGCACGCCGTGCATGCCTCGGCGGCGAGGCTAATGAGCTTGGTCCCAATTGCTGCCGGCGCCTGGCTCCGCCACCAGCGGCACGTCCAGTTTCGCGACGTTGGTCATCAAGCCTGCCACGTTGGCCTTCACCAAGTCCAGCTCATCTGCAGGTACTTCTAACACTAACTCGTCATGCACCTGCATAACGAGTTTGCTTTGAAGTTTCGAGGACTCCAACCACCCCTGCACCGCAATCATCGCGAGCTTAATCAAATCCGCAGCGGTGCCTTGCATTGGTGCATTAATCGCGGCACGCTCAGCGCCCTGACGACGACCTTGATTGCCTGAACGAATGTCAGGGAGCCACAGGCGACGACCAAACACGGTTTCAACATAACCGGCTTCTTGCGCCGCATTTCTAGTGCGGTCCATGTACGCCTTAACTCCCGGATAACGCGCGAAGTACCGGTCGATGTAGCTTGCGGCCGCAGCGCGCTCGATACC
>JACMOJ010000035.1 GCA_014378085.1 Burkholderiales bacterium
AGAAAGCCAAGTTGTCGCGAGCGTCGCAGCGGGTAACGCCTATCCCGTCACGGGCTCGGCTTACGCGACGGTCGCAAACGCGCTGCGCTCGTTTATTCCGACTTTCGACAGCACCCGCCCGCTTAACTATCGCTGGCGTTGTTTGGAGTGCGGCAAGCGGACGGTCGAAACCGACACCCAAGCCTATCGTGGTTTGCTAGCGATGGAAGGGCAAGTTGGCAAGTTCGACTACAAAGTCGGCGTATCCACTGCAAAAAGCACTGCTGACTCCGTTCTCATCGATGGCTACATGCGCACAATCGACTTCAACACCCTTCTGGCAAGCGGCTTAGTAAACCCGTTCTTGTTGCCGGGTCAAACGCAAACACCTGCGGCAATGGCGGCAATTCAGGCGGCTAAGGCAAACGGCACCAAGCTGTTTGGTGGTGAGGCAACGCTGAAGCAAGTCGACGGCTCAATGTCAGGCGAACTCTACAATCTGCCTGCTGGCGCGATTGCTGGCGCGGTAGGCTTTGACTTCCGTGAAGAGTCGTATAAATTTGCTAACGGCGCCCCAAGCGGCCCTGCTGGTGGCGTGCGCGATGCACCGTTCGATGCGGAGTTCCCAAAGGTCTCGCGTAAAATTCGCGCTTACTATGCGGAGACAGTGGTTCCACTTTTAAAGAACCTTGAGCTAACCGCTGCGATTCGTCGTGACAAATATAGCGACTTCGGTACCACCACCAATCCAAAGGCGTCGCTAAAATTCACGGCATCTGAGAACGTGTTGTTCCGCGGTTCTTACAGCGAAGGCTTCCGTGCGCCGTCGTTCTTCCAGCTCTATACCGCGCAGTCTGAGGCACCAATCCCGGGCAACATTGCCGACCCGGTACTGTGTCCGCAGAACCCCGGCAATCCGGCATTCTGTGCGATTCGGCCAAGCGGGCGCAGCGGCGGTAACCCAACGCTGCAACCCGAAAGCTCGAAGCAATGGACTGTCGGCTTTGTGTTCTTGCCGACCAACTGGCTAACCACGAGTGTTGATCTCTGGCAAATCCGCCGCAAAGACATCATTTATTCGTTAACACCACAAACCGTGGTGGCGAACTTTACAACGTTCCCTGAAAACTTGGTGCGTGGCGCAACCGGGCGTTTGGATGAGCCGGGTGGCTTCATCCGCGCTGGCTACGTCAATGCCGACGGTGACATCCTTCGTGGTTTGGAGTTCAGCGCCGAGGCAAAAACCAAAATTGGCAACGGTCGTTTGACCACCAGCTTCAACGGCACGTATTTGGATAGCGTGAAGTCGCGCGTTTTCATTACCCAGCCGTACACCAGTTTGGTTGGCATTCAGGATCCAAACTACACCACGTTGTACATTCGCTGGAAGCACAACCTCAGCGCGACGTATTCAACCGGACCATGGAACTTTACGGTCTCGCAGAACTTCACTGGCCGTTACAACGACCAGATTCCGTTTACCCCGCCACCAGGTTGGGATTCAGAAGTGAAGGCCTACGTCACGCATAACTTCTCGACCAGCTACACCGGCTTTAAGAACACCACGCTGCGTTTTGGCATCAAGAATGTGTTCAACATCAAGCCGTCGTTCACCGCACACAACGTTGACTTCCTGCCAGGTGCTGGTTGGGATGCCCGTGTTGGCGATCCACGTTTGCGTGCCTACACGCTGTCAGCTACCTATAAATTCTAGGCTCACCTAGACCGTTACGGCAACACTAAGGGGTGCTTTCGGGCACCCCTTATTTTTTAGTGAGTGAAATATCGATGAACCGACGTGATCTGTTGCTCGCCGCCAGTGCCGCTGTGTCTACCTTTATTGCGCCACGCACCCATGCCGCGCCAACGTCGGCAAAATCGGTTGGCCGCCTCACCCGTGCCGCAACCATCATCAAGCCAGCGCAACTCAAGCGCGGTGATTTGATCGGCCTAGTCGCGCCGTCTGGCGGCAGCAATTCGGCCTATGTGGAGGCACGCGTGAAACACCTTGAGGCGTCGGGCTTTCGGGTAAAAGTCTCCAAAAACATTCTGGCCGTACGCGGCAACACGGCTGGTACACCGCAACAACGCGTCGCAGATTTACATGACATGTTTCTCGACCGCGAAGTGGATGCCATTTGGGCGCTGCGGGGCGGCTCCGGTGCCTCACAAATGTTGTCGCTCATTGACTACCACTTGATACGCAAACACCCCAAAATATTCATCGGCTTCTCCGATATTACGGCGCTGCATTTGGCGATCTTGAAACACAGCGGTCTGGTCACCTTCCACGGCCCGACCGCGCCGGGGCCAACCATCAGCGACTATTCGATGACGCAACTTGAGGCCGTGTTGATGCACCCGCGCGATCAAACCACGATCTATATGTCCGACGCCAATCGCGGCGAAGCCGAGAACGCGGTAGCGGGAGCGGGCGAATACAAGCTACGCACGCTGACACCGGGTGTGGCGGAGGGCCGGCTAGTCGGTGGCAATCTCGCGGTGTTGTCCGCATTGATCGGCACGCCCTATGCGCCGGACTGGCGCGGTGCGCTGTTGTTTTTAGAAGAGATCCGCGAAGCGCCGTATCGCATCGACCGGATGCTCACACAACTTAAGCAGGCGATCCCGTTCAACGACGCGGCCGGCGTGTTGCTCGGTGTATTTCGCCGCAGCGTCGATGCAGGTGCCGCGGTTGACAGTGAACCGCGGCTATCCCTTGAGCAAGCCCTTGATGATCACTTCACCGGCCTCAGCGTTCCTGCGGCGTACGGTTTTTCGTTTGGTCACATTGCGAATAACTTCACTATTCCGCTCGGCGTCCGCGCCCGACTCGACACCAGCGCGCAAACACTCACGCTACTTGAAGCTGCCGTAAGGGAGCGGTAGTTTTGTAGGGTGGGCAAGATTCATCTGCCCACGGGGTATCGCAACATACGCGTGGGCAGATGAATCCTGCCCACCCTACGGCCGACTGCTGATCAAATCGCATACAGGTTGCAGCACTGCACTAGCCCATCGTAATTTCAATGCGTTACAAAGGGCTGGGCCCCTGCCCGGCGCAACCCATGTGGCTAATTGCAGGGACGACGGGGGGTTTAGAAGTTCCCGGTTCAATCGCGGCTATTACGCTCACACCGGATTCACCGCCAACGTATACAGCGCATCGAGAATTTTTTCCTCGTGCCGATATAAACCTGAATAGTCACCACGATTGGTTTCCGGATCAAAGCCGGGCCCGCCGATCAAATAAATCATGCCGTCGCGCGAAAACGGATTGAACACCATCGCCGAGGTAAGACCCCACGCGTCGCCAAGATGACCATACGCGCGAAAGCCACCGGCTTGCACCAATCGATCGCCGTTAGCCTCGCCGGTGATATCGAGAAAGTGCTGATTGCCGAGCCCCCACGCATTCATCAATCGACGGGCACTGCCGAAATCGGCTTCGCCATTAGGGTCGCCATTGCTACCGCGTAACACCTTGTCGCCTTTGCCGTTGTGGTGCCATTGCTCCCGCAGCATCTCGGCGACCGTCGCCGGTTTCAGAATTGGTTTGCCGCGATGTAGACCTTCATTCATCAACATGAACATGATCTCTGCGAGCCCCGCTGCGGATAACCGGCAATTACCTTGCGGGCCAAACAGCGTTCCGTTGGAGCCGATTTTGTAGTCGGGCAGCGCGCGCGGCGACGGGCGTTGTTTGCTGTGGTCATCGACCTGCGGAATCCACGGGCCACCGGGATTCCATACTTCCTTGCCATTCACTTCGGTCCGCTTACGGTAGAGCGTGGCGACATTGGCGAGATCGGCGTCGGATAAATCTGCGGGATGAAAGCCGCCGGGCAGCGCCATCGGATCAAGAATGAGCCGACGCATCAGGCGATCAAACCGCTCGCCGGTCACACACTCCATCACGCTACCAATGACGCCCCAAGGCAGATTGGCGTATTGAAAATACGCGCCGGGTTTGGCATTTTTTGCCCACATCGCACCTTTGCCGTAACGAACGCCGCCCGGAAGCAGCACATCCTGCAGGCCGAGCTTGAGCGAACCGTCCCAATAGTAGCCGCCGTCATCACGCAGTGACGAAGTATGCGACAACATTTGCCGCAATGTGATCGGCGTGTCCGCAAAGTGTGGGTTGCGGAAGGTGTAGCTCAAATATTTGCTGATGTCTTCGTCGAGCTTGAGTTTTCCTGTCTCGACCAACTTCATCACGCCGAGTGTTGCCACCAATTTTGAGATGGAGGCGATCCGATACATGGTCGCTGCGTCCGCCGGCTTACTGTTGGCGGGGTTCGACTGATCAATCCACTTCGCCCCAAACTGCTTGTGATAGACCGTTTTGCCCGCCTTTACCGCCAGCACGGAGAGGCTTGCGAGTGGTTGTGTGGGGCTATTGACGATTGCCTCAAGCGCGGCATCGAGTGATTTGTTTGGCGCGAGCCCGATCTTGTTAAACATACCGCCGCTCGCACCTTCGCTACTCGTTGCCATCGCGCCCTTTCCGGCCACCAATGCCGCCGCACCCATCATCAATGAAATTGCGCCGCGTCGGTTCATATTATTTCGCCACGTTATTTTGCAAGGTGGATGGAGCCGAGCTCGTCGGCACGTTTGAGCACCGAGCCACCCGAGGTCATCACGTCCAGAATCGCGGCTGTCTCAGCGTCGGGTGTGCCGTCAAACAAACTCTGGCGGTACTTCAACTGGAAGGCAACAATCATCGCGCGAGTTGCTTTATCTAACTCACCGTTTTGTGGTGGCGAGAATCCATGCGCTTCTAGTTTTTGCTGAAACCACAATACGTTTGGCAATACCGTGTCGTAGTAGGCTTTCTTTTCGGCCACCAGTTTCTCGTCCGGCCACGGGATGATGCCCTCATCGGCCAACCGCTTCCACGGAAACCGCGGCCCCGGGTCAGTCTTTCGCAACGGCGCAATATCGCTGTGGCCCAAGATACGATCAGGCTGGACGTTATGCTCCTTGACGATTTTTTTCACCAGTGCCACGACCAAATCGATTTGTGATTTCGGAAAGTCAAAAAATTCTGTGCCGTTGGGCCCATCACGATTACCTATGTTGACA
>JACMOJ010000287.1 GCA_014378085.1 Burkholderiales bacterium
GCCTCCGCAACGCAAACATTTCGGCACTCGTCCCAGCAAGACGTCAGTCTTGCTGGCGGGCTAACTTGCCGAGATCAATGCCCCGTCTTCGGGTACGCCGGTGTGTTATCGGGCTTCACACCAAGCGCCACAATCGCTCCCAATAGGGAGCCAAAGCTGCCTTCACCGCGCGTCCAATCGTTGAGCGCTTTGCCGACCGCGAGTTTGCCGACGGTGGCAGTCGAGCGTTTGTAAACGCCGGCGGCGAATTTGTTCGCCTCACTCAGTGTGGGATAGGTGTGGATGGTGGCCAGTATGCCTTCCAGCCCAAAGCCATGTTTCATCGCGGCGACGAACTCGACCAATAAATCGCCGGCGTGTTCACCAACGATGGTTGCACCAAGAATTTTGTCGGAGCCTTTTGGCGTGATGACTTTCACAAAGCCATGCGCCTCACCATCGGCAATGGCGCGGTCGAGATCGTCAATGCCATAGACGTGCATATCAAACGCGATGCCCTGCTCCTTTGCCTCTTGTTCGTTTAAACCGACACGTGCGACCTCGGGGTCGGTGAAGGTGGCCCACGGCACCACGGAATAATCCACCTTGAATTTTTTGAACTTGCCGAACAGTGCATTCACCGCGGCATACCAAGCCATGTGTGCGGCGATGTGCGTGAATTGATACGGCCCTGCGACGTCGCCCACGGCAAAAATATTGGGGTAGATCGTCTCCAGATATTCATTCGTTTCAACAACCTTCTTGGCCGGGATGCCGAGTTCTTCCAAGCCGAATCCGGTGAGATTGGCGACGCGCCCCACTGCGCAAAGAATTTCGTCAAACGCGATGCGCGTATCTTCCTTGCCCGTATTTTTGCCACCCGCGCCATCGTGCTCAACGACTAAGTATTTCTCGCCGTTTTCAACGATGACCTGCTTGGCCTTATGATTCACCAGTACTAACACACCTTCGTCTTCGAATTTCCGCTTAACGATCGCCGAGACTTCCGCATCCTCACGGATCATGATGCGCGGTGCCATTTCAACTTGTGTGACTTGTGAACCGAAGCGCGCGAAACATTGGGTGAGTTCGCAACCGATCGGCCCACCACCGAGCACGATCAAGCGCTTTGGCAGTTTGCGAATGTTCCAGATATTGTCCGAGGTTAGTGGATTAACTTCCGCCAGCCCCGGTATCGGTGGCACAAATGGTCGTGCGCCGGTGGCGATGACGATGTTCTTGGTCGTCAAACGCTGTTTGCCGCCATCCGTCTTGGTAATCTCGACTTCCCATGGCGAGAGAATTTTGGCGCTTCCCGAAACACAATCCACACCGAGTCCGGTGTAGCGTTCAACGGAATCATGTGGCTCAATTTCGTGGATTACTTTGGTGACACGTTCCATCACCTCGGCAAAATCCCATTGCGCCGAAGCCGACGCGATACCAAACTCTTTTGCGCGAGAAATGTGATTGAGCAACTTGGCTGAGCGGATCAGCGCCTTTGATGGCACGCAGCCGGTGTTCAAACAATCACCGCCCATTTTGTGTCTTTCCACCAACGTCACTTTGGCCTTCACGGCAGCCGCGATGTAGCTGGTGACCAAGCCCGCTGAACCCGCACCGATCACCACTACGTTGCGATCAAAGTTGGCGGGCTTTTTGTTTGCCCACGGCGCATACACCTCACGCGCTTTGATGCTGTCGATAATTTTTTTAGCGATGATCGGGAACACGCCGAGCAGCACAAACGCGCCGATCAATCCCGGCGAAAGAATGCCTTTGAGCGAGGTGATCTCTGCAAGCTGTGTCCCCGCGTTGACGAACACAACGGTTCCCAGAAACATGCCAACTTGTGAAACCCAGAAAAAAGTCCACGTCCGCATGGGGGTCAAGCCCATCACGACGTTGATGAGAAAAAATGGGAAGGCCGGTACCAACCGCAACGTGAAAAGATAAAACGCGCCATCCTTTGCCACGCCGTCGTTGAACGATTTCAGTTTGTCACCAAACTTAGCCTGAATGCTGTCGCGCAAGATGAAGCGAGCGACTAAAAATGCCAGCGTCGCGCCAATGGTGGAGGCAAACGAAACCAAAATGACACCCTTGACGATGCCAAACAACGCGCCGGCAGCCAATGTGAGGAGGGCAGCACCCGGTAACGATAAGCCTGTCACCGCAACATAGACCGCGAAGAAGATGGCGGCCGTTTGCCAGGGCTGGGCCTGGTAATAGCTGTTTAGCGCCGCTTGCTGCGTCTTCACGTAGTCAAGGCTGGCATACCTACCAAGATCAAACACAAAGTACGCCGCGATCAAGCCGACGACCGCGAGCACCAACAATACTTTGCTTTTATTCATTGCGTTTGCTCCCTAATTGCTTGTGACCTTGTATGCGACCGTGCCTGCCAAATGTCTTGCAAGTTTGTCGCGGGATAAGCGAAATAATTACGCGCAAACCGATGGGGCGCGCGCAAAACCCAGCGCGTGGGGCGGTGCGTAACTTGGCCCTTCGACGATACGCTTCCAATATGAAGTGTGTGCGGCCGAATTTAGCGGCCAATCGGTGAGAAATTGTTCAACCATTTTGCCGTGGTCAAAGTGCACCGGCAGTGCGTCTACATACAGTGGGCCGAATTTGCGGCCGTACTGGGCAAAACTCTCTGGTGCCTCATGAATCGACAGCCGCGTGATTAGCCCGTACTGGGTGCCGCCAAAGTTTGGCATGCCGGCCGCACCATTGTTAATGACAAACCTTTCCTCTGCGCCGTTGCCGAAACGGCGAAGCGCCGGCAGGCAGGTGTGGCTGGACGCGAATCCGGCGAGATTATATTGCCGGCACAAATCGGTGACCCACTGCTGGTTAATTGGCTCGTGAAGCGAATCGTGCGCAAACCGCCAGCCAGCCAACGATTCCGCATCGCCGTGCACGATGCCAATCCGTGAACCTGCAACCTCTATCAATAGGTGCATCGGCAACGCTGTCAGCCGTGCGACATCATCTGGAAATTGCCGTGAAGTCACACGCAATCTTCGCATGATGTCGTTCGAGCGTTCTACGTCGGCATCGTCGACATAGTCAGGATACGCGCAGCCACAACCAGCGTCGTCAGCGTCTGGCGCAAGTTCGGTCTCGACGTTGCCTCGGAGTGCGATGGGGTCGTGCACTTCGGCATTGATGGCGGCAAACGTTGAAGGGGCCACATCGAACCAGTGAAAATCGCCGTTGAAGATCAGTCTTGGCGCCACGGTCTCGCGGGCTGCCATCGCCAAAATTTCCGTGAGCGCAGGCCGGTTGCCGTACAGCCCGCCGATGACATAGACAGTCTCGGCGGTGAGGTCGGCTTGGCGCGAAAACGTGTTCGCCGCGTAGCGGTAATAGAGCGGACAGGTGCGGCCGGGTGTCATCGCTTGCTATGCAGAAAAAAACGTCGGAACCGCAGATAAACGCAGAAATCCGCAGAAGCCCGCAGATGAAGGAGAAACGCTAATATCCACGGGCACTTCCAGCCACTTTCGGCTGAAAATGACCGCCAATAGGGGAGTTTTGCTATTTATATATTCCATTGATTCGCGCTGAGTTGCGTTTATCCGCGCGCATCTGCGCTTATCTGCCACTGCGCCAGTCGGGCGATTGCAATCGTTTGCCTCACTCGGCTGCCATCAACGCCGCTGATGCGTTGCTGTCGTTATCGAGTGCGCCGCCGCAGCTGGAGCCCTGTCCCGCCGTGCAGCCATAGCAATGATCTTTCACCACGATCGGATTGCCGAGCAAATCTACCGCCATCAAATCGCGCAGATGCTGCTTCAGCCCTGCGGCACCGAGCTGCAACGGCAGGCCGAGCATTTGATTGAAATCGCAATCGTAGACATAGCCTTGGTAGTCGACGGATAACAACGAGCGGCACACCACACTGTCCAAGTTGTGCTGCGGGAAATTGGCCACTAGCAAATCCATGTAGCCCCCAAACTCGCCCTTGGATATTAGGGTCGAGCCGAA
>JACMOJ010000288.1 GCA_014378085.1 Burkholderiales bacterium
ACCCGCCAGGGAAAAGCCCACGTCCTGTTACGTGGGCTTTTTTTGTCGCCTCGTCAGCGCCCATTTCCAGTGTCCGCGCAGCGTTTCGGCTGTTCCGCCTTCAGATAGCCCGCAGATGCGAGGGGTTATGGAATAGGTCACTCCATCATTTCACCGGCAATTCCGCTGCCGTTCGCGCCATCGGGCTGCAAGTCGCGCCTTGAAGATGCCGCACGTCGCAACGAAACCCATGGGCAGTCGTCGCGACCTAAACTCGCATCGCGTTGCATTCTGGCTGTTAAAGCACTTTGACCCTGAGATGCGCGCCGCCCGCCGACTTCGCCTATATTGAAAGCCCTCGATGAAAACGACGCTTACCATGCCCCAAAGTGCTCGAGAAAAGGCTGAACAGCAGCTGAAGCAACTAAAGGAAACAGGTCTCTTTCACCCGCTTGAGGGGCTGCGTTTTTTCCGGCGCTGGCCGCGCAGTTTTTTGCGCGACCTGATTTACACCTTGATTCTGAATTTGATGTTTGCCATTACCTTCACGCTGTTGGCGTACGTGTTTGTCGCCAAGATTGGTCCCGCTGATTTTCCACGGATCTTTAATTACAACTTCTTTCTTTCCAACGTCATTGGATTCGCTTTTTGGATCGTACTCAGCACCCTCGGTCCGATGATGCGCTTTATTAATCGGCAATCTTTCTGGGTTGTCACCTTGTTTTATGCATTCCTTGGCACCGGCATTGTCACTGGTTCAATGTGGGTCTTTGCACTCGCCACCGGCAGAGCCGGCATGTTGAAGTGGATCGGTTCGCTTGAACACGTATTTACAAGCTTTGTGGTTGCGTTAGTGATTTCTCTGTTCATGGCGACGATGTGGACGCGCCGCACCGAAGAGCTCATCGCACAAATTGCCCTTGCCGAAGAGCGTGAACGCGTGGAAGCCGCTGAACGCGCTGCGGCCGAAGCGAACCTGCGCGCATTGCAGGCGCAGATCGAACCGCACTTTCTGTTCAATACGCTCGCTAACGTGACCAGCCTCATTCACACCCAGCCGGACGACGCCAAGCGCATGCTCGAAGACTTCATCGCTTACCTTCGTGCCACACTCGCCGCAACCCGCGAGGCGAGGACTACGCTGGGCCGCGAATTCGAGATGATGAAAAATTTTCTCTCGATCCTGCAAATTCGCATGGGGGACCGTTTGCAAGTGGATATCAACCTGCCCAACGACCTTACAGACGTGACGATCCCCCCGATGCTGCTACAACCGCTGATCGAAAACGCCATCAAGCATGGGCTGGAGCCAAAAGTTGAAGGCGGCAACATTACCCTCAAAGCAGAACGAACCGGCGATCAGCTGCGAATTTGCGTTATCGACACCGGCATGGGGTTTGCCACCAACCCTTCAAACGGGATCGGCTTAAAGAATGTTCGCGAGCGCATCGAAAAACTCTATGGCAATGCTGGAGGCGTTTTGATCGAAGAGAATCAACCGAGTGGCACGCGGGTAGTGGTGACAGTTCCACGTAAAGTTGCCGCATGAAAGTCAAGCACTGGCGCGGCGTTTAGGGCGTTATTGGTCGGGAAGGACCGCGGATACTGGAGTTTGCGTAGTTCATTGATGACAACCTGCTTCTTCCTGTGACCATCTGTATTGAAAATTGAACACTTATGACAACCAACCTGACCGCGATCATCGTGGACGACACGTGAACAGGGAATTCGCGTCCCATGGGACGCGCATGTGAGGGCCCAAGCCCGATGCAGCGGGTGCGGGAGTAATTAACGAAACCACAACATTGAGCCCGTATGACAACCAACCTCACAGCGATAATCGCGGACGACGAGCAACATCTCGCCAACTACCTGAGCGACCGTCTCAACGCTTTATGGCCGGAACTTGCCATCGTCGGTATTGCCAAGAACGGTCTTGAAGCGATGCGATTGGTGGACGACGAAAGCCCGACCATCGTATTTCTCGATATCCGCATGCCGGGTCTGACCGGGCTAGAAGTGGCATCGCGTCTAGATGCCAAAACCCACGTCGTGTTTGTAACCGCCTATGACCAATATGCTGTGGAGGCATTTGATCGACAAGCAGCGGACTATCTACTCAAACCGGTAACCGATGACCGCCTGGCGCGCACCATCGAGCGGCTCAAGGCGAAAGTCGCCAAGGCCCAGACACCGGGGGGAATCGCCGACCTGTTAAATCAATTGGCCACGGTGCTGCCCTCCAGCAAGACCACGCATTTACGCTGGATACGCGCCTCGTTCGGAGAAACGGTACGACAAATTCCGGTCGACGAAGTTTTTTACTTCCAGGCGCAGGACAAATATGTCAGCGTCTATACGTCTACAGGTGAATCATTGATTCGTACGCCGCTTTCTGAGTTACAGGCAGAGCTTGATCCCAATGAATTTTGGCAAATCCACCGCTCGACCATTGTCAATGTGAATCGAATCGCTTCGACAACGCGGGATGTCATGGGCAAGACCCTGTTAAAACTCAAGGACAGCAAGTCCGAGTTGCAGGTAAGCCGTGCCTACGCGCACCTTTTCAAGCAGATGTAGACCCTGTTAATTGAACTCGTGTCCAGCTGATGTCATCGTTATCATCTGCCGGTCGTGCCAGCGCGACAACAGCAGTAACGCGCAGGAGGCGCCGATGAGTGCCCAAAACATGTCTGATTGCGTATCCCACGGATCGCCCTGCGTGCCCAAAAATTCATCGGCGCCCTGACCCATGATCAACGCGCTCCACCATTCGATAATTTCATAGAACGCTGAAAACCCGAGACATATCGAGATAGACAAGAACGCCACGATGCCGCGGCGCGTAATGGCAAATTTCCGTATCAACACTTCCCTCGCGACCATTGCCGGAATGAACCCTTGCGCAAAATGTCCGATCTTGTCGTAGTTATTCCTTGTAAAGCCGAACCAGTCCTGCATCCAGAAGCCCAGCGGAACGCGGGCATAGGTATAAGCGCCGCCTAAAATCAGAATGAGGCCGTGTACCGCGATCAGCCAATACAGCAGCGTCGTGAGTTCAAAAGTTTTACGGGTCCACCACATGAGCACCAATGCGATAAAACACGGCGCCACTTCCAACCACCACGTAACGCGATCGTATGGTGCCCAACCCGACCAGAACAGGCTGACAGCCCACATCGCAATCAATGCCTTAAACGCGGCAGGGAGATCTTTTGCGAAAGCGTAGTCAGTCATTGGCGCCTTTTCTCTTGAGATGCATAAATCGTCGCGCTCGCCCTGCGTGCTAAACTTTTCCGCTAATTCAGCAGCAGGGGTTTTGATTCGTTATGTTAACGCTTCACATCAACGGTGAACAAAAACAGTTCCCGCCAAACTTCAACGT
>JACMOJ010000289.1 GCA_014378085.1 Burkholderiales bacterium
AACGCCACCCACCCCGAAGTTGAGGTGTACACCGCAGCGATTGACTCCCACTTAAATGAAGTGGGCTACATCATCCCCGGGTTGGGTGATGCAGGCGACAAGATTTTTGGTACCAACTAGCACCCTGCGCTTACCCGCTTACGAATGTGCGCCGATTAGCGCACCGACGTGGGCCGCCGCGCTCGATCCTAACGCAGTGAGGTTGTAGCCCCCTTCCAGCGCAGATACCACCCGGCCTTGGGCGTACAGCGCCGCGATTGTTAGAATTTCCTGCGTGATCCACACATAGTCGTCTTCGACCAAATCTAAATAGGCGAGTGGATCATCGCGGTGTGCGTCAAACCCAGCCGAAATGATGATGAGTTCTGGTTTGAACGTATGCAGTGCGGGAAACCAGCTCGCGGTGATTGCGCGGCGGAATGCATCGCTGCCGGTTCGCGCCGCAAGCGGTGTCGGAATAATGTGGGCGTTACCGGTGTCAGCACCAGTACCGGGATAATACGGGTGCTGAAACGACGAACACAGCATCACACGGTCGTCATCATGGAAGATATTTTCGGTGCCGTTGCCGTGGTGGACGTCAAAATCCAGAATAGCGACGCGAGAAAGCCCGTAGACGTCGATCGCGTGTCTGGCACCGACGGCGACATTATTAAAGATGCAAAACCCCATGGCTTGGTCGTAAGTCGCGTGGTGCCCGCACGGACGCACCGCACAAAAAGCATTCCGATTAGTGCCCGACATCACCCGGTCAACCCCCTCCACCACTGCACCGGCCGCGCGGCGGGCGGCTTCCAGAGAATAGATGTTCATTGATGTGTCGGGGTCGAGGTAGGCGTAGTCGTGTGTCGGTGCCGCCGCAAAAATCGACGCAACGTAGTCAGGGTCATGCGCCGCCGCAAGCGCGGTTTCGGTGGCAAGGGGCGCATCCACCCGCTGCATTTGTTTGCTTAAGCCGGCATTTTCTAGCGCGTTTAACACCGCATAGAGACGCGAAGGTGATTCGGGGTGGTGCGGCCCCATCTCGTGCTGAAGGCAGACCGGATGTGTGATCAGAGCAGATAACGGGGCGGATTTGTCGTTGTTTTCTCGCATGGGGTGGCACCAGAGCACATAAACTTTTATTGACGGCGACGGTCTTAACTCACTACTTTAGCGCCATCGGGGCCACCGCGACCAGAAGACATGCAATGCACACTGGCGCACCCTGGCTAGGGCGGCAGGTATGACGCGATTACGCTAATCGGCTGAAGCACATTCATTTGTCGGTATCGCACAAGGTAAACTGGGGAAACAACTTTTTATGGCTGTTATGCTCGCTGAAAACAAACATCTTCCAAACGAAGAATCACCCCTCTCCGGCGCGCAAGGGCGGGGGGGACGGGAGGCACGGGAGGGAAGCAACGCGCGTGACACCCAGGACGCGCACGTCGCCATTCGCAACGTCATCACCCAAGCCGGCGAGATCATCCTCGGCAAAGAGGCGCAAATTCGGATGGCCATCGCCTGCATCCTGGCGCGCGGGCACTTGCTGATCGAAGATGTCCCGGGCGTCGGCAAAACCACCCTCTCCCATGTCATCGCCAGCCTGTTGGGCTTGCAATACCAACGTATCCAGTTCACTAGCGACTTACTACCGGCGGACATTGTTGGTGTGTCGATCTTTGATCGCGAATCGTCGACCTTTCGTTTCCATTCGGGCCCTATCTTCTCGCAAGTGATTCTGGCCGACGAAATCAACCGTGCTAGTCCTAAAGCGCAGTCGGCTTTGTTAGAAGCCATGGAAGAGCATCAGGTGACGGCAGACGGTAAAACCATGTCGTTGCCGGAGCCGTTTTTTGTCATCGCGACCCAAAATCCTTCACATCAGATTGGCACCTTCCCACTTCCCGAATCACAACTCGACCGTTTCCTTATGCGCATCAGCTTGGGTTATCCGGATCAATCAGCAGAACGCGCGTTGCTAAAAGGCGAAGACCGCCGCGCAATGGTCGCGCGCGTGAAACCGGCCATGTCGGTTACCCAGCTCGTCTCGCTCCAACAGGAAGTTACAGGTGTACACGTGTCCGACGCCCTCATTGATTACGTACAAGCCTTGGTCAACCACACCCGCGACTCGGCACATTTTGAAATGGGGCTTTCACCTCGCGCCGGTCTCGCGTTACTGCGCGCCGCACAGGCTTGGGCGTTATTGTCAGGCCGTAAGCTGGTGTTGCCAGAAGACGTCCAGACGGTTGCGCCAGCGGTGGTTGGCCATCGACTACGCGCGGTCTCGGGCAAGGGCAGCACGTCGAAATCCATCGATCCAGCACAAGACTTGATTCAGTCGGTACCGATCCCTTAACCGAAACACCCTCTTCCCCTTTTCGTTTGTACCCTTTCGACTTCGTCTGCACAACCAAAAAATGAAAACACTCTTTTCTGTCTCTAATGTTTGCGCCGGGTTATTTTGTGCCTTGTTGTTATCGAAGGTCGGCAACGCACAGCCGTGTGAGAGTGAAGCATTCGGCGCAGAACTTAATTGTGCGAGTTGTGCCGGCGAATTGACCATCCCGCCAGCCGCGAAGTAAGCCGCCCCCTCCCCGCTTCCCTCCTCCCCGCCTCCCCGCGCAACATAAGCCTCTGCCCATGGGTGACTTTGCTTTTGCCCTCCGGCAACGCATTTCGGATTGGATTTTCCGCGCGCGTATTCCCGAGCAACCGCCGGTGGTTTTAACGCAAAGGCGTATCTTTATCATCCCCACACGCACCGGCTACTTCTTCGCCTTCGTGTTGGTGCTGCTCCTCATCGCATCCGTAAATTACGCTTTGTCGCTCGGTTTCCTGTTGACATTTTTACTTGCCAGCATGGGCGGGATGTCGATGCTGCATACCTTCCGTAATCTGGCGCGGCTGTCTATCTCCCCCGGCCGTGCCGAGCCTACTTTCGCGGGTGACATTGCCCACTTTCATTTGGTGTTGCAAAACCCGGGCGTGGCGCGTTTTTCGGTTGGCGTCAAACGCGCCAAACTGCGCGATGCCGAGCCCACGTTTGGCGATATTGCGCCACGCGGTAACGCTGGGAGCAGTAATTTATCGTTGAGCATGATGGCTGAATCGCGCGGATATATGCCATGCGGCCGCCTCGAGATTTTCACCGAATACCCTGTCGGGCTGTTCCATGCATGGTCCTATGTCGATTTTGGCATGCGCTGTTTGGTGTACCCGAAGCCCGACCCCGGTGCGGGGGCGCTGCCGATATCGGCGACCGGCAACGGCGAAGGCAATATCCCGGTCGCCGGTGATGAAGAGTTTCAATCGTTACGCGCCTACCGCGCCGGCGACACCTTGCGGCAAATCGCGTGGAAAGCGTTCGCCCGTGAGCAAGGCCTGTTGGTCAAAGAGTTCGGCACTACCACCAGCGCCGACCTTTGGCTGGACTACGCCGCACTCACCGGTTTCGGTGCCGAACAGCGGCTTGCGCGCTTGACGTGGTGGGTGCTCGAAGGCGAACGCGCGTTGGTACCCTACGGCCTGAAACTTCCCGGCATCACCATCCAACCGTCGATGGGTCGCCAGCACCGCGATCAGTGTCTTGAACGATTGGCGCTATTTGGCCTCGCAGACGGAACCAATCCACAATGATCAACAGCGGTGCACTCACGCTTGCAAATATCACCTGGCTGGTGGCCGCAATGGGGTTTGTGATCGCCCCGCATGTGCAGCGATTGCCGTGGTGGGCTTCTGCTGTCTGCCTCGCCGCTGGCGCGTGGCGCTGGTGGATTGCGCGTAATGGCCTGCGTACGCCGGGTTGGTTAATCATGGGCGGCATTGCCTTTGCCATCACCGCCGGTGCATTCCTCGAATATCGCAAATTGTTTGGTCGCGAAGTCGGCGTCATGCTGCTGATCGTGATGCTCTGCTTGAAGTTGCTTGAGATGCGTATGAAGCGCGACGCCATGGTGGTCATTTTCTTGGGCTTCTTCCTCGCGCTGACCAACTTCTTGTATTCACAGACCATTCTCATGGGCGGCTACATGCTGGTCTGTGTCTGGCTGCTGATCGCCACGCTGATCGGTTTTAACCGCATCAACAGTGAGCCCACTATCCGTGATCGCCTAGCGCCAGCCGGTTGGCTGCTGCTGCAATCGATTCCGATGATGATCGTGTTCTTTTTCCTGTTTCCGCGCGTCAGTGGCCCGCTGTGGAGTACGCCGCAGGATGGGCAGGCGCGTACCGGATTGTCCGATAGCATGGCACCCGGCGACATTTCAAAACTCTCGCAGTCCGACGCCGTGGCGTTCCGTGTGGAGTTTGAAGGGGCGGTGCCAAACAGCACCGATCTCTATTGGCGCGGGCCGGTGCTCGGGCAGCAGTCCGGACGCGGTTGGCGGATGTACGATTCATTACCGGTGGCGCAATTCAATTACACCGCGCTGAGTCCGGAAGTGAAGTATCGCGTCACCATGCAGCCGCACAACAAGACGTGGCTGTTCGCCTTGGATATTCCCAGCAGCATGCCGCCTAACGCTTTAATGCTTACCGACTATCAAATGCGCGCCACAGAGCCGGTCAACTCGCTTAAAGCCTACAGCATCGGCTCGCACCTCAATTACCGCATCGAAGCTGACGGCTCACCCGCTGAGCTCCAAAAGTATCTCAACTTCAATAGCCACATCAATCCGCGAACCATCGCCTTTGGCAAAGACATGCGCCAAAAGTACCCTGACGCAAAAGTGCTCATCGAAGAATTGATGAAGATGTATAACCGCGAGTTCACCTACACCTTGGAGCCACCGCCATTGGGCGAGAATCCGATGGACGAATTCTTGTTTGGCACCAAACTCGGATTCTGTGAACACTACGCCGGTAGCTTTGCGCTCATCATGCGCGCCGCCGGTGTGCCGGCACGTGTCGTCACCGGCTACCAAGGCGGCGAAGTCAATCCCGTCAGCCGCATGTTGGTGGTCAGACAAGCCGAGGCGCACGCGTGGACAGAGGTGTGGCTGCCCGACTTGGGCTGGCTACGCGTCGACCCAACGTTTGCTGTTTCACCGCTTAGGATTAATCGCGGCATGTCGGCCGCACTTGGCCCGGTTGGCGTTTTTGAAAACATGGTGGAGGCCGACAAGCTCGGCATCCTGCGCAGCCTGGCCTACACGTGGGACGCAGTTAACTCCGAATGGAATCGCTGGGTGGTCGGCTTTAACCAAGACCGCCAGCGCGGCATGTTTGAAGGGTTTGGAATTCCCGATATCGATTGGCGCACATTGGCCATGTGGCTCATTGGCGGCATCTTCGTAGCCGGTGGCGGCGTGGGACTGGTGCTGCTAGCGCTGGCGTATCGAAATCGAAAGTCTCCAGTGGAAGCGGCGTTTGAGCGCTTTTGTGCCCAAATGAGCCGCCAGGGCTTGATTCGCGCCAATACCGAAGGACCGATTGATTTCTTAAAGCG
>JACMOJ010000290.1 GCA_014378085.1 Burkholderiales bacterium
AGCCAAGCAGCGTTACGGCGCTGTGATGGAGCAGCTCGCCACGTTGAATACACGCTTTAGTCAGAACACGCTGGCCGACGAGAGTGGCTTCCAATTAATACTAAAGACGGCGGACGATTTAGCTGGTTTGCCGCCGTTTGTATTAGCGGCGTCAAAACAAGCGGCCTTCGAGCGCGGCTTCCACAACGCCCACCTCATCACCCTGTCGCGCTCGCACATCACCCCATTCCTCACTTTTTCAGCGCGCCGTGACTTACGCGAACAGGCCTTCAAAGCATGGTTAACACGTGGCGAGTTTCACGAAGGCGACCCCGTCCGCGACAATAAGTTGGTGGCAGTAGAAGTCATGAAGTTGCGGCTCGAACAAGCGCGGTTGCACGGCTATCGCAATTACGCCGAGTACGCGCTGGCCGACACCATGGCGGGAAAACCGCAGGCGGTGCTCGATTTATTGAACAATGTTTGGCGGCGCGCAAGTGCACGCGCGCGAATCGAAGCCCAAGACCTGCAAGATACCGCTGAAGCAAATGGGGACCACATCACCATCGAACCTTGGGACTGGTTTTACTACGCAGAAAAAGTGCGCAAGGCCAGATTCGATTTCGATGAGGCCTCAGTTAAACCGTATTTCTCCCTTGAGCGAATCACCGAGGCGGCATTTGACTGCGCGCAACGCTTGTTCGGCATTCAATTCAAACATATGCCCGACGTTGTCGCCTATCATCCGGACGTGAAAACCTATGAGGTGACGAACGCGAGCGGAAAATTGGTCGCGATCTTTTTGCACGATAACTTTGCGCGTGCCACTAAACGCGGCGGCGCGTGGATGAATGCATATCGCATCCAAAGCCAGACTGGCGTTGGCGGTAGCGCAGTGGTGCCCATTGTGGTGAACAACAACAATTTTGCCAAAGGGGCGCCTGGCGAGCCAACACTGCTTTCGTTTGATGATGCCCGCACCTTGTTCCACGAATTTGGCCACGGCTTGCACGGCATGATGTCGAACGTGCGTTACGAGCGCCTGTCGGGCACCAGTGTGCTGCGCGATTTTGTTGAGCTGCCCTCGCAACTCTTTGAACACTGGCTGTCGGAGCCGGAGGTGCTCAAAAAGCATGCGCGCCACTACCAGACCGGCAAGGTGATCCCGGACGCGTTAATCGAAAAGATGAAACAGGCGCGCACCTTCAACCAAGGTTTTGATGCCGCCACGTTCTGCGCCTCTGCGTTGGTCGATGTCAAGCTTCATTCACTGGAGAACATGGATCACCTCGATTTGGCTGCGTTTGAGCGCGAACAACTCGCGGCGATAAATCTGCCGCCGCAAATTTATATGCGACACCGGCTACCGCACTTTCTGCATTTGTTTGCGAGCGCCGGATATGCCTCGCAATACTACGTTTATCTTTGGGCGGAGGTGCTTGATGCTGACGCCTACGACGCGTTCAAAGAAACCGGGGATCCGTTTGACCAAGCCACCGCAGAACGGTTGTTGAAATTTATTTATTCGAGCGGCGGCACCATGCCACCGATGGCCGCCTATGAGAAGTTTCGCGGTCGCGCACCGACGGTCGAGCCGATGTTGCGCAAAAAGGGATTGCTGGAAGCCTGAAGGGGATAAACATGGTCGAAACGCCCTGATGGCGCTTGCCTTTGGAAAAAGGCCGTCGCGTCCTTATTTGTTGCACTCCCCCCTTGCGTACGCTGCCGTGCGCTGCGGTCGACGTTTCTCGTACTTGGAGACCTAACGATGCCTTACCAGTTGTACTACTATCCCGCCACCGCCAGCCTTGCACCACACATCGCGCTCGAAGAAATTGGCTGCGAATACAACTTAGTGTTGGTTGACCGGACCGCCAACGCGCACAAGTCAGAGTCGTATTTACGTCTCAATCCCGCTGGGCTGATTCCGGCACTGATTGACGGCGATACCGTGCTGAGCGAAACGGCGGCGATCATGTTGCATCTTGCCGACAAACATCCAGACGCCGCGCTGATCCCGCCACTACAAAGTGCTGCACGCGCGCAGTGTTATCGCTGGCTAATTTACTTGACCAACACGATGCAAGCAGAGCTGATTCACTATTTTTATCCAGACCGGATTGGTGGCGATTATGCGACCGAGATCAAGCAACGCGCAACCGAGCGCATCATGCCGATGCTCGACATCGTCAACGCACAGCTTAACGCGAGCGGCGGCCCCTACCTGCTCGGCGAGACATACACCATTGCAGACATTTTCTTGTTCATGATGTGTCGATGGACGCGCGGCATGCCGAACCCGGCTCGTCAACGCGTCCATCTTGCGCGCTTTCTGGAGACCATGGCGAAACGTCCTGCTGTCATTTGCGCACACGCCCAAGAACAACTTGATCCCCCTTGGTACTAATTCACATGCGAATCGCAGTGCTTATTACTGGCGGCACCTTTGACAAAGAATACGACGAGCTTAGCGGAGAGTTGTTCTTCAAAAAAACCCACGTCCATGAAATGCTGAGCATGGGGCGTTCGCTAGTCAAGACGCGGGTCGATACCTTAATGATGAAAGACAGCCTGCTGATGACGGATGACGATCGCGAGCGAATCGCGAAGGCCTGCCGTGCGGCGAAGGAGCAGGCGGTTGTCGTAACTCACGGCACCGACACGATGGAAGATACAGCTCGCTACCTCGCTTCGCTCATCAAGAACAAAACGATCGTTCTCACCGGTGCAATGGTGCCGTATAAGTTTGGATCGTCCGATGGACTGTTCAACCTAGGCAGTGCACTAGCATATGCACAAATCCTGGCACCCGGCGTATATGTTGCGATGAATGGACAGTGTTTTCTGTCGGACAACGTCCGCAAGAACAAGAAAAAAGGCGTGTTTGAGGCGCGCCGTAAAATCTAACCCACGGCCGAACCCACGGCCGAACCCACGGCCGAAC
>JACMOJ010000291.1 GCA_014378085.1 Burkholderiales bacterium
ACAAACCCTAGCAACGACGGGCAGGTTGAGGCAAATTAGTCTCGAACTGCCCGTGGTTGCTAGTGATTAGCTAAATAAGCGCCTGCCGAATTCGCCGCGATAGTGCGTCGAAGGCGATCACCATTAGGACGATCGCAATCAACAGCCTCGAAAGGCGACCCCACTGAAACAGTGATACCGCTTCGGAGACAAGTAGGCCGAGGCCACCCGCGCCGATCAGCCCCAACACCGTGGAGTCACGAATGTTGTACTCCCATAAGTACAAATGGTTTGAAGTGAACGATGGCATCAGCGCCGGCCACACACCGAAAATCAACACCTGAAGCGGTGTTGCGCCAGTTGCGCGAATGGCCTCGACACCCCGCATGTCGAGTGCCTCAATGGCCTCACCAAACAATTTTCCACAGGTGCCCATTGAGTGCAACGCAATCGCAAGGACGCCGGCCATCGGGCCAAGGCCAATGATGCCGACCAAGAGCAATCCGAAGACCAAGGTGTGAATGGATCGACTGATATCGAGAATGCGGCGCGCCAGCCATGCGACGGCAATCGGTGCGCGCATATTCTTGGCGGCAACAATACCAAGCGGCGCGCCAAGCAATGCCGCCAACAGCGTCCCCAACGTCGCAATCTGGAAGGTGGTCCAAATCGCCCGCCCAACTCCACCGAGATACTTGGCCTCCGACTTCCGCTGATTGTCCTTACGCAACAGGGTGCCATCGTCGCTTCGAAACTCTTGTCGTTCGTTGCCAAACCAAACGTTCAAAAAGGATGGAACGGATAGCTCACGTGCGGTGGTGTTGAGGTTTTCCCAAGGTTTGCGGCCAAGTGAAAAATCACCGGCTTGGATCAGGCTGCCGACACAAAGCGCAATGATCGCGACGTACAGCAGCATCAGCGCTAATGCGCGGCGTGAGGAGAATCGAGGACGACGTGGCGCGCTGCCATCGCCATTGTCATTGCCATTGCCATTGCCATTGCCATTGCCATTGCCATTGCCATTGCGGACACCGCTAATTGCCGGACGTTGATGTTGGACAGCAATTGCGGCAGGGGCAAGCAATCTCAATTTGTTCTCCGCGGGCATACGATTCTTCGACTATTTCTTTGGTTGCAACCAGCCCAGCGCTAGGGCGGCGTGTTTGATTGGCGCGTAGTACTTGTTGTCTTTACTGACAAAGCCGGTGTAGTGGATGGGCAGCAGGTTCGGTTGTGCGGTAAGCGCACCACCAAGCGCCTCCAACGCGGCAGCCAATTTGGTTGTGAAGGTCTTATCTTTCGCCAACACGGACGACACCGCAAACGCGTCATTCGGCAGCGGTGCGGATGTCCAAATGATTTTGGAGTCTGCTGCCTTGATCAAGCCTTGTTCAATCATCGCATCACGGTTGCGGTTGTAATCAGCACCGGCATCGAGTTCACCGCGCGTGACCTGCGTTTCGATCGCTTGGTGCTTTGTGTTGATGACCTTGCTAAAAAATTTTTCTGGCTCGATGCCACGTTTAAAAAACTCGTGCGACGGAATCAAATAGCCTGAAGTCGATCCCTTGTCGCCGAAGGCAAAAGTTTTGCCTTTGAGGTCCTCAATCTTATTGATGCCGCTTTTCGGATTCGTGATCATGATGGCGAAATACTCTGGCTTGCCTTGGTAGAGGATGGTCGAAATCACCTGTGCACCGGCATTGTGGTTGGCCAATACGTAGCCCCACGGCCCCATCAGCGCCATATCCGTTTCGCCGGAGGCTAGCGATTTTGCGAGCCCCTCCCACGTATCGACGGTACGCAGTCGCACCTCGCGGCCGAGCGCCTTGGCAAGATAATCCGCCAGCGGCTTGTACGTCGCGTCATTCTTTTCTTTGTCGGGCTGGAATAAGCCAACACCAAACTCTAGCGGCGTCGGTGCTTGGGCAAAAGTGACAAGCGAGACGAGGCTGAGGATTGCCGAGGCGAGTATCGATCGAAGAGAGTGGGTGCGGATACAAAACATAGGAGGATCAACTTAAAAGTTAGGAAGGGAATGTTGCCAAGATACGCGCCTCGCGATTCTTCGCCTATTGGTCGAAACCGAGCCGCTAGGATTACAGGTTGGATTAATTTCCGGAGCGCAAGATAAACGGTTGTGGGTCGTGCCAAAACGCCGGAAGCCCACCCCAAGCTTGGTGAAGCGACAGGTCTTTTTTTTCCGCCGGCTACCCCTGCCGGAGGTTGACAGACTTGGCAAGCGTTGTCATTATATCCAACATGAAAGCGACTGCGTTAATTCAAACACGACTGATCTACGCGGAAAACGCCTTTGCGGAATTGGTGCTCTGGCAATTACCCGAGGCATTGTTTGGCTCGACACATACCTTCAAATACCGCCTTGCATATGTCGTTGATGGCCAATGTGTTATTCGTTACGACAACGAAGCGGGCAAAGGCGACCACCGCCACGTTGGCAACCAAGAATCAAAATATCTATTCACCACACCAGAAAATTTGTTGAGCGATTTTCAGCGAGACATAGAAACGCACAAACGGAGGCATCAGCGTGAAAACGATCACTCTTGAAGTGCGCGAGCCGGAAGCCGTCTATGGCGATTTTGCACAAGCGTGGAAATCCGGCAGTGCGCAGCGCGCCACCATTGCATTCGCATCACCGGAATTGCTGTGGAAAGTACTATCGGCGAAACGCTGGGAAGTGCTCAAAGCACTCTGCGGCGCAGGACCAATGTCTATCCGCGAAGCCGCTCGACGCGTCGAGCGGGACGTGAAAGCGGTGCATAGCGACGTCACCGCGCTGATAAACGCGGGATTGATTAACCGCGTGAAAGGCGAGGGAATCGAATTTCCGTACGACGCGGTGAAGGTAGAGTTTTTGTTGAACGCGGCGTGAGGACTAGCAGTCACCGCCCTCAGCATGTCGTACCGGCGTAGGCCGGTACCCAAGTTAGTCATTTATCGATCAGCGAGAAGAGGGGAAAAAGAGTGCTCGCCGCAAGTGGCCATTGAAACTCGCTATCCTAGGGCAGATAATCTCCGAGTGTGTTATCCGCTGGTAGCGCCTCGCCGCGCCTCCAACTTCAAGCGGAAGCCTCCCCGCTGGGCGAGCGAGCGGGACTCTCACATGCATGTTGTCACTGCACGGGCCGGTACCCAAGTTGATCGATTACCTCTCAGCAAGAGAAATTGGCCCCCGGCCTGCGCCGGGGCGACAACTTTTTAAGGTATTGGGAGACCGCCAATTTTGATTCGCTACCACTTGGAGTCACTTCTCTCGGCATGTCGTACCGGCGCAGGCCGGTACCCAAGTTTGAGCTCGAAGCTTCCCCTCGTCACTTTTTGTCGTATACCCCTTCACGCTCGAACCGGTCGATCTGCGCGATCCGGTCATTGCAGCCCAATTCAATACTGCGATACACGATATCCATGCCGCGCGCATATGCATTCACCGTGACAAATGCGACGGCAAGTCCGGCCAGCCATCAGGCAAATTGCCCAATGTCAACGAGCCTGGGCGGCGTTGCGGTCGCCGCCTTTACAAGTTCGCCGCCGAATGGGCTCAGGACAGCCCAAGTCGCAGTTAGCACCCAGGTGAAAATCGTCAGACGCTGGCGCGTCCGTTCTTCAAACAACTTGGCATTCTTGCCAATTAGCTCAACTCGTTTGGCGCTTCTTTCATCCCATTGGGCGAACTGGTCGGCAACAGTAGCAACATGTTTGTCGTTGATGCCTGACGAACAGTATTTGCTCGGGGGCGGAAAGAACGTTGTCAGTACTGTCGCGAAAAGGGTGAAGCCAAACACAATGAAGATCGCGGCGTGCGTTGACGTCGGCAGATAGGTCACGCCCAACCAAAACAACGCGACCTGTATCGCTAGCAAGATGAGCATATAGACTGAGTCAGACAGAATACTCACCAGCCCCCGGATCATTAACCAGCCCGGAACCTTGATTGCGCGGTAGAGCGCGCTCGGCGACTTGTCTGTAAGCTTTGCTAGGCGCAGCTCAACGAGCGATAGGAGGCGCAGCGAGTCGTCATATGTGCTTTTGTAGTTCCACACCACTCCAGCTTTTCGATTTGCGTCGAGCGCCGCTTTTACGGCGTCCGAAATAGGCCCATCACTCACCGAACAAATCCTTCTGCTTCCCACGCTTCGCTTCCGCCTTCGCCTTCTTGAAGTTCTGCCCGCCCGAAGCAAGATCAGGCCAATGCGGGCGCTGGGTGCCGTCGAGTAATCCCGCGATGGTGAGTATTTGAATTTTCGGGAATGCGCCGTGCAGCGGGCTTTCATAGTGCCCTGCGCTGGCGGCTTCGGTCAGCATCGGTTTGGTGGGGTCAGCCAGCGTGACGAATAAACCAATGGCCGCCTTCTCGCGCTCAACGGTGCCTTTCAAATCGCGAATCATCGAGGCACCGATGTTCTCGCCGCCC
>JACMOJ010000292.1 GCA_014378085.1 Burkholderiales bacterium
ACGGGTGCCGGTCGAGTGTCGTGATCTTGCGGTGGTGGTCGCACGTTGGCACGGACATATCCACAATGCGCTTAGCTTGTCCGCCGAAAAGCTGTTGGCATTATTGGATGGCTGCGACGCGCTGCGACGCCCCGATCGCTTCATTGACGTACTTGACGCCGCCGCATGCGACCATCATGGTCGCTTGGGCTTTGCGACAACGCCGTATCCTCCACACGACTATCTCGCGCGCGCGTTGGTTCGATTGCAATCAATCGACTTTGCCGCCGTCGCAAAAAAGCACGTTGTCAATGTGGCCGACGCCATCGCACTCGCCAAATTCAACGCTTTACAAACATTCATTGACGAGGAACAGAAGAAATGATTAAAGCCATACGGATTCACGAACACGGCGGCCCGGAAGTTCTCAAATGGGAAGAAGTTGAGGTGGGCAACCCGGGGCCTGATGAAGTCCGTCTGAAGACCATCGCCGTTGGACTGAACTTCATCGACACCTACCATCGCACCGGAATGTATAAGGTTGCGTTGCCTTCGATCATCGGCCGCGAAGGCGCCGGCATTGTTGAGGCGGTGGGTGCCAATGTCACTAGCTGCAACATAGGTGATCGAGTGGCCTATGCGTCCTCCCCGATGGGGGCCTACGCTGAGGCGCGCCTCATGCCGGCGGATCGTGTCGTAAAAATTCCGGATGGCATCACCAATCAGCAGGCTGCCTCGATGATGTTGAAAGGCATGACTGCCCAGTATTTGTTACGTCGCACCTTTCGGGTGAAGCCAGGCGATGTGATCCTATCCCAAGCTGCGGCAGGCGGGGTCGGTCTGATACTCGGCCAGTGGGCCAAACATCTGGGTGCCACCGTTATAGGCACCGTCGGTTCCGAGGAGAAGATGGCACTTGCAAAAGCGAACGGCTGTGACTACGTTATTAATTACCGCACAGAAGATTTTCACGCCCGGGTGATGGAAATCACGAACGGCAAAAAGTGCCAGGTCGTATACGACGGTGTTGGTCAAGACACTTGGGCAAAGTCGCTCGATTGTGTTGCGCCGCTAGGCATGATGGTCTCATTCGGCGCGGCGTCTGGGGCTGTCAAGCCCTTCTACATAGGTGAATTAGCCGCAAAGGGCTCGCTTTATCTGACCCGCCCAACGCTTGATACCTACACTGCGACGCGCGCTGACTTGGTGGCCACCACGGATGAATTGTTCGCCATTGTCACTAGCGGCGTTGTAAAGATCGAAGTTAATCAAACCTACGCGCTATGCGATGCCGCGCAGGCACATCGTGACCTCGAAGCCCGAAAAACCACCGGCTCCACAGTCCTGATACCATAGGCCCGCAAAGGCGTCGGTCTAAACTTTTGGTCGCCAGTCGCATTTGTTCGCACCACGTGCAGTCGAGCTCGGGGCTCGGGGCTCGCGGAACCAACTTGCATCACTCACACTACACAAAAAAGACATCGAGGAGCGTTTATGTTTCGTAGAACTGTTGCCGCATTAGCTGCGATTCTGGCCGTTAGCGCTGGAGCTGCATTTGCCCAAGGTTATCCCAACAAACCCATCAAGCTTATCGTGCCGTTTGCGCCGGCGGGCACGACGGACATCGTTGCGCGCCTCGTCGCGGACCAGCTCGGCAAAGAGCTGGGGCAAAGCGTCATCATCGAGAACCGCGCTGGCGGCGGGGGCTCGGTGGGTACCAACGAAGTGGTGAAGTCTGCTCCCGACGGCTACACAATCGGCATGGCGACGGTGTCGACAATGGCGGTCAACCCCGCGACTAACCCGAAGATTCAGTACAACAACTTCGCCGACTTAATCCCAATCAGCAACCTAGCCTCGACACCAAACGTACTAACGGTGAACCCAAAAGTTGCGGCAAAGGACTTTAAGGAATTTTTGGCGCTCCTAAAGAAAGAGCCGGGTAAGTTTAGCTTTGCCTCGTCCGGTACCGGTGGTATTGGCCACATGATGGGTGAGTTGTTCCAAGCCTCGACTGACACCGATATGGTGCACATCCCATACAAAGGTGCCGGCCCAGCGGTGATCGATGTCGTCGGTGGCCAAGTACCGGTATTGTTTGACAACCTGCCTTCCTCGAAAGGCCAAATCGACGCAAACATGCAAGTGCCAGCGTCGGGTATGCGCTTGTTGGCAGTGGCCTCGCTCAAGCGCCTCGCCCTCTATCCGAACGTGCCGACGTTTGCAGAATTGGGCTTGAACGACGTTAATGACCCCGCTTGGTACGGCTTGGTTGTACCGGCCAAAACGCCAAAGGACATCGTTGACAAAATCACTGCTGCCGCAATAAAAGCGGTAAACAACCCTGCGGTACGTGAAAAACTGGCCGCACAAGGGGCAGACCCGATCGGTAACACTCAAGCGCAATTCGCCGCACAAATCAAGACTGAGTTCGATAAGATGAAAGCGTTGGCGGCCAAGCGCAACATCAAGCTCGAATAGGCGCTTTCCGCGCTTGTCTCGTTATCGGAAGCCCGACGCCATTTGGTGCCGGGCTTTTTTTAGGGGTGTCAGTCGTTGAGACCGGAATTGACCTCTCCTAGCCGCCTAAAACAATTCCGCTTGAAATGTGAGATTTCCCACTTGACAAAGGCCTGAACCAAGCCGAAATTAGGTGTAGATGTCCAGCGCGTTAACAATCTTTGACTTTTTGACGCGCTTGAGTCGACCAGATCCGGTCAAAAACGGATTATTTAGAAACATTTTGGCACTCGGCCGGCGGGTTTTTTCGACACCAACGGCCATTAAAATTAGTGGAGACGATATGTCAAACGACCAAACCAACAAACAAAATGATGGCGAAATCAACGATTCGGCGCTCGACGCAGTATCCGGCGGCCAAGGCAACCAAGCAACCAGATCTGATGCGTTCGTTGTGACAGCGACGCGACTAAAGCCCATGCAGACCGCGGCCACACGTCCGGTCGAAGGCATTGTCGTCACCGCGACTAAGCTGACACCAGACAACAGCAGCACGCAAGTTGCTTCTGCTGGTTCTGCCGCCAAAAAACCAGCCTAGCACTAGCGAAACACCGCGCACTGCCTCAGGCCAGCTGACGCTGGAGCAGTGCGGCGAAAGCGCCGCCGTTGGCTGCTAACCGGTCGAATGTGCCTTGCTCAACAAGTTTTCCCTGCTCAAGTACGATAATTGTATCGGCCTGACGCACCGTGCTTAACCGGTGAGCAATCACTAGTCGGGTACATTGCATCTCGGCTAATCCCTGCTGAACGACCTGCTGCGTAAGATTGTCCAGCGCGGCGGTCGCTTCATCCATCAGCAAAATTCGTGGTTGGTGAACCACTGCCCGGGCGATCAAAATTCGCTGCCGCTGTCCACCTGAAAGCGTGCTGTCACCGTCGCCAATCGTGGTGTAGAGGCCCATCGGCATCTTTTCAATATCGTCTTTCAACCCTGCGATCCGCGCGGCTTCCCAGACCTGCTCAACCGGAATACGGCTAGCCCCGGCGATATTTGAATAGATATCTCCCTGCCAAAGTTGTCCACCTTGCAAAACGGTACCGATGCGCGAGCGAAGTCGACGCGCGTTGAGTCCGGCGAGATCATGCCCATCAAAACAGATTGATCCAGCGGTTGGCTGCTCAAAACCCAGCAGTAAGCGGATTAGTGTCGACTTACCCGAGCCGCTGGATCCAACGAGCGCGACGAACGTGCCAGGCGCAACGTTAAAGCTGACGTCATCGAGCACCTTAGGGCCTTCCGCATAGCGAAATCCCAAGTTTGCAATCTCGATACTACCCAGCGGTTCGTGAACCGCATTTCGCCTACCACTTGCCTCAGGCAGTGTCTCTACAATCGGCCGCGCACGTTCCCAAACTGGCAGTAACTGCACCAGGTCGATTGCCGTTGTGAGCAATCCGTAGAGCCCACCAACTAAGCTAAACAAAGCCGCGTTGAAGGCAATAAAATCCCCGGTTGAAAACTTTGATAACCCACCGCCATCAGTGGCCTGCACCGCCTGTGCCGCGTTGAAATACACAATCAACATCATCGCTGGCAGCAAAATATTGAGCAGCAGCGCTTCCGCGTTCGCCAGTGATTCGCTTCGGACGCACAATCGCCGGAGTTTGATGAAGCGTTCTGTCCAATTCACAAACGCTCGCGTTTCAGACGCGCTGGTGCGAATTTTTGAAATGCCGGTTAGATACTCAAACACCAGCGATTGAATTTTTCCGCCAATGTCCTCAATTTGTCTAGCGAGCAGTAAACGCGCATAACCAATCACAGACGAAACCAAGAAAAGCAACGCAACGATCATCAGGACCACCATCGTCAACTTCACGCTGTACCAGAGCATTAACGCGAGGTTACCGATTAGGAAAATCGACGTTAGGATGGTTCCAATTGTCGAGCCGGTTACGGCATGCTGAATCGAGTTGACCGCAGACATTCGCACCGATAAGTCGCCGCTAGAAAATTTGCGAAAGAAAGTAACGGGCAGCGAAATCACGCGATCCAAAATGGCGGCATGCACCGCGATACCAGCACGCGCCTCAATGCGCAGTACCGCAACGGTACGCAAGGTATTAAACAAGAGGACGGAGAGACCCGCCACCAGCAGTCCCGAGATGTACTGAAAGAGCAGCAGGTGATCGTTGGCAGGAATGACGCGGTCGATGATCTTGCCACTCACCACCGGCACTAACAGACCGAGCAATCCTGCCAGTAAGCTTGCGAGCAGAAGGGTCCAAACGTCTTTGGCTTTTCCCTGAATACCGAAGCGTACGATATCAAGCGCGGAAAGTTTCTTATTTGGAAAAGTTCGGTAAAACGTAAACGCAAACGGCGCTAACCGGTGCGCAATGGCTTCCGTAACGACGGCTCCGCAGGCGATGTTGCCAAGCGGCCGCGCCGAATAGATTCGATATCCGGATACTTGGCCCGGCAGAAGTGCAACCCAATGCCTCGGCTCACCCGCTGCGAGTTCGTTATCGGATAACCTCGCCAACATTGGCCCACCCTCTTCATCCCACCAACTGCCATTGAGCAGCACTTGCCGCGCCCGCAGGCCCGACGATTCGGCAATCGATTCGACCGTATCTACTACAACATCCTCGGCCTGTGATGGGTCGCGAGCCGACACAAACCTGACCTGACGGGAGGGTTCAAGAAACCTACACGCCCCCAAAAGACCCTCGCCGTCATTGTCGTTCGGGCTCGGCGCGCCATATTCGCCATCCGGTGAAACACCCTTCGATATTTCACCCATCGCCGCAGCGAACTCACGCTGATCCGTCGCCTGCTCCCGCGCGAGTCGTAGCGCTTCGCGTTCGTCAGCTTGCTTCGCATTCAACAAAATCCGCTCGACCGCCATATCTGCAAAGGTGGTGACACGCGAATGAAACACGCGCGACTCCTGGCCAGCTGTTGGCACGGTCGGGCGCGCCAGACGACGACGAGCGGCGAGCCATGCGCCGTGCGGATCGAGATCACGCATCACGCCTTTCATCCATTCTTCGATGGACAACTTCGACGCAGTGCCGAGCGCGTCTAACGCTTCGATCGCAACCTGCCGAACTTCCGCGCCAGCTTGAACCCGACACAGCATCGCGTAACCAAACGGCAATTCAACGCGTGGCGCCGCAATGACACAGCCTGAAGGCACATCACAAACATAGCGTCTCGGCTGTTCAAGTTCAACGCCGTCGGTCGAGGCAAGATAGACCATCACCAAACCGCGGTCTACGCACCATGCGGATGTCGCGTCAGTCACCCAGAACTGATGCATTTCAGCCCAGCCCCGAAGCAACTAACTTCGCATAATGACTATCGGCCTGTCCTAACAACTGCTCGTGGGTGCCACGTTGCGCGATACGGCCATACTCCAAGACGATGATTTCGTCGGCATCCCTGATTGTCGAAAGCCGATGCGCAATCACCAGACACGTACAACCCCGCCGACGTAAATTTTCCTCAACGATTCGCTCGGTGGTGGGATCAAGCGCACTGGTTGCTTCATCAAGAATCAACAAGCGAGGATTACGCACCAAGGCGCGGGCAATTTCGAGCCGCTGACGCTGACCACCACTGAGGTTGCGCCCCCCCTCCTCGATCATCGCGTCATAACCACCGCTTCGCGCAACGATTACGTCGTGAATGCACGCATCTCGGCAGGCGGCAACCAAATCTTCGTTTGGAATGGATTTATCCCACATGGTGAGATTTTCGCGGATCGTCCCGTTGAATAAGAAGATGTCTTGGTCAACAATCGAAACGGACGCGGCAAATACGGCCGGCACGTACCGCTCGCGGTGAAGCCCATCGAACAGCACCTCGCCCGCCCACGGTTGATATAAGCCGACGACCAGCCGTGCAATTGTCGATTTTCCGCTACCTGATCCGCCCACTAGGGCCACTCGCATACCGGGCTTTAGTTTTAGCGACACACCATCCACGATGGGGGATTCATTTGGGTTGTAGCCAAAACTGAGGCCAGCGTGCTCAAGCTCACCACGGAGCTTTTGCGTCGAATTGCCACTCGTCGCTTGGTGAGTCGCCACGCTTGGATACCTCAGTACATCCTCCAAGCGTGCAATATCGCCACGTAGCGATTGGATTTTCTGGTTAAGCGATAACAGCGTATGCGTTGGCGCGACGAATCCGGCCAGCAATGTCTGGTAAGCGACCAGCTCGCCAATCGTCATCTCTCCATTCATGATGCGGAGCGAACCGACCGCAAGAATGATCATGTTAACGGCAAGCGCGAGCATGCCTGGCACTTGGCCAAGCGTGATGCCAATCCCCTGCACCTTGATGGACGTGTTGACCACCTGGGTCTGCAACGACACCCACTTTGAAAACAAACCCCAATCTTGTCCTGCCGCTTTGATGGTCTCGATATTGTTAAGTCCATTAATGGACGCGCTTGAGAGCCGACCACTTTGCACAGACATTTGCTGCGACAGTTCAGCCGTACGCTCGGAAATGACTCGCCAGATGAAGAGTTCGATCGCGACTGCGAAAATGGCGATCAATGTCAGCTGAACCGAAAACCAGAACATGGCAATCAAGAAAAAACTTGCCGTAAAGAGGCTCAACAACAGCTGGCTCAACTCACTCGAAAGCGTGTGGGCAACGCCCTCGTTCAGACTCACCCGAGAGGCAATCTCGCCTGCTGATCGCTGCGTATAGAACTCAGCGGGCAGCCGCAAGGCGTGCCAAAAAAACTGGCTCGAAAGGTCCAGTGCCTTTCGCGCATGAGTTCGACTCAAGAATTGCGACTGCATCCATTCAAGAATGGCGCGGACGATGGCAGTGATCGACATTCCAAGCAGCAGCGGCACCACCATTCCCTTGACCTGCGCAACCAGCACCTCATCAATAAATCTGCTGGCCAGCAAAGGAAGGAGAATGCCTGGCAATACCAACATCAAACCAAGCAAAACAAGCACCGCCACGGCTCGCTGCAGGCCCACAAAAAACTGTTTTAACGAGCGCACGACGGAAGGACGATTGCCACCCTTTTGAAAGTCTGGCCCCTTCTCGAAGACCAGAATCACACCTGTGAAACTGTGATCGAACTCAGCGGCGTCGACCACCCGACGACCCTGTGCGGGGTCATTTAGGTGCGCCTTGCCGTCGCGAAAGCCTTCCAACACAACGAAGTGATTGAAATTCCAAAATACAATCGCGGGCAACGTGAGACTACCGAGATCGGTCGGCTCTTTACGATATCCCTTGGCTTCGAGCCCCTCTAGCCGCGCGGCTCGCAGCAAGTTGCTGGCTTTGGTGCCATCCCGACTGACGCCGCATTCCCCGCGAAGTTTTTCCAGAGCTACATATCGACCGTAGTAAGCCAAGATCATGGCGAGCGATGCTGCGCCACATTCAACCGTTTCTAGTTGAAGAATGGTCGGCGTTCGATGAACACGGGTGTCGGCAAAAACGAGACGCGGGTCAGCTGCCGAATTCGCTGCCTGCACTCCCGCCGTCACAAGGCACCCGCAATCCAGACGAGGTAGCCTGCCATTACTACCACCAGCGCCGGCAGCCATCGTTTAATCCAAGGCCTATACGAGACCAACGTCAAACGCTCATCCAACTGGTCGGGGGACGCCAAACGCTCCAACGCCGTTTTACGGAATAGCTGGTTGCGCTCGGTGATCATAAACGTGCAATCTCGCTCTTGGTCATCGGCGCTTAACCCGCGAGGCGCTTTAACATGCGGTCGAATCTCGCGCCGGCAACATGCAAAGTGTCAAGCAACGTTTCATTCAGTTCGTCCTTGGCATTTGGATCGGCGATGGCTTCACCATATCCCAAGCGCATGGTCGTATTGCGCATCCGGTCCGCCAAAAAGATGCACAACGCAAAATAGAAACGTGCGGCGAACATCGGGTCCAACCGCAGCTTGTCGCGGATCACCCCAGCGGCAATCCGCAGCAGCGTTGCGTCCATCGACACCTGCACGGACACCGTCGTCGGCGCGGGATCGACCAACGACATTTCCCCGACGATCTCGCCACTTTCCAGCATCGCGATGTCGGCTCCCGACCCGGTGCGAATCACAAGTTGCCCATCCAACAGAAAGTAGACGTGTTCGACGCGAGCATTGTGCTCGATCAAGACCGTCCCGGCTCTGACGTGGATCCGCTCGCCTGCATCTGCAAGCCAATCCACATCGCCATCCGTCATTTGCCCGAAAATAAAGAGAACTTTGCGCATATTTTTGTCGGTATCGCAGCTGTCTCAAGAAAAAATAGGATAGTGCATTTCAACCGACTGGTAAAGCTGCTTGACCGACGATACGCGCCACAGGCAGGCGAATACGGTGCGGTAGAATTACTGTCACTTCAACTTTAACGACCCTCGACTCGCAATGCATCCTCTCCATCGGCGCCGCTGGTTGCAAACCGCTGGGGCACTGAGTCTTGCGCCTCTGCTCGTCAAATCACCGGATTTGCCCGCACAACAAGGGTACCCGGCGCGCCCAATTCGCATCGTCGTCGGGTTTGCCGCGGGTGGCGCAGCCGATACCTTCGCCCGCTTACTCGCTAATAAAGCAGCGGCAGTACTTGGCCCGACCGTGATTGTCGACAACCGGCCTGGTGCTGGGGCTTCCATCGCCGCCGATCATGTTGCCAAGTCGCCCGCCGACGGGCACACCTTGTTTCTCACTTTTTCCGAGGCGTTGGTCGCAAACACAGCGCTTTACCGAAAACTGCCATACAGCCCGGCACGCGATTTCGCCTTCATCTCGATGCTGTGCGCAAGTAAGTTGGTGATCGCGGTCAACCACTCGATACCTGCTAAGAATCTCAAGGAGCTGATTGCATTTGCCAGGCAGCCGTCTTCCAAGCCGATGAATTTTGGCTCATGGGGCGCTGGCTCCCATGGACAATTGTTATGCGAAGCATTGAACAAGAATTATGGTCTGTCGTTCCAACACATCCCTTACAAGGGGGAGGGACCAACCATCCAAGACCTCGTCGCGGGGCAGACCCAAATTGCCGCAGGCAGCATCGGCGCGATGGCACCACATATTCGTAGTGGCGCGCTGAAACCGATCGGCGTCATTGGTGACAAGCCCAGCGCAGCGCTGCCGCAATTACCATCGCTGATAGAGCAGGGCGCGACCGACCCTACTTTTGCAGTCCTCGGCTGGATGGGATTAGTCGCCCCGGCTGGCACACCGGCACCGATCATCGACCGCTGGGCGAACATCGTGCGTGAATTTGTCGAATCAAGTGACATCCAGCGGCGTTTGCTGGATTTTGGCTTTGAACCCAGAGTTCTCGCCAAAGACGCATTTTTCCGCGCTTGGCAGGCGGATGTACCGATTTGGACCAAGCTGATCAAAGAAACCGGCGTGACCTTGGATTGATGCCCTCAGTCGAGGGCGGCGTCAATCGAGGGAGGCGTAAGCACGCACAAGACCTGGTACTAGAATTTCATAAACACGTGCAGGCAATCACTTGCGGCTATGCAACAATCCGCAGCCGTTATCCCAGTAAATTCCTCAATACAGGACCTCAATTGATGCGCACGTCTCGTTCGGCTAGCCGCCATACACTTTCTTTGTTGGTCGTAGTCCTGGTTGCATCTTCGCTCTGGTCAAAGAACATCGCCTTGGCGCAACCCATCAAGCGCCCTCTCACGCATCAGGATTTTGATCTCTGGCAGAGCATTGCCACACCGACGCTGTCCCGTGATGGGAAATGGCTGGCCTATGCCGTGCAGCCGCAAGACGGTGATGGACAACTCGTCGTCCGCGAGATGGCAAGCGGTAAGGAGCGCCGCGAAGGTGTTGGCACACTTCCGCCACCGGCAACCACACCCAACGAAGAAAACCCTGACGCACCACCCGTGCCACGCGCAATACGCATCGCGTTCACCAGCGATAGCAAGTTTGTTGTTGCAACAACCTATCCCACCAAGCCCGAACCCGCCGCAGCGCGCAAGGCGAAGAGACGCCCGGATGAAATGCCGAAGCTTGGTTTAGTACTGATAAATCTCAGCGGTGCAGAGGCGCTTCGTGTCGCCAATGTGAAGAGCATGATTGTGCCGTCCAAAGGGGGCGCGTGGGTGGCCTATCTCAAAGAATCGGAGGCGACCAAGCCAGAGGAAACCGGCAAACCGGCTAACTCTCCCGCCGCGCCACCTGCTGCAAGCGATCAGCTGCTCGATGTGGATCTTGACCAAGCGGCGCGCCGTGCATCGTCAGCCGCCGCAGCTGCGGCCGGTGCAGCAGCCAGCCCACGCAAAGAGTACGGAGGCGAAATGGTGCTGCGTGACTTGGCCGCAGGAACTGAACGCACGTTTGCCAACGTGCTTGAATCCTCGTTCGCGCGTGACGGCAAAACCTTACTCTTCACGGTTTCATCCAAGGCTGAAACCGACAATGGTGTTTATGCCATCACACCACAGCTGGACAGCGCACCGACGGCGTTACTGTCGGGCAAAGGCAAGTTCACCAAACTCACCTGGGATCGCGAACAATCACAAGTTGCGTTTCTGAGTGACCGTGACGACACCACCGCCAAGGTGCCGCAATTCAAGCTCTATCATTGGTCGCGCGGCACATTAGCCGCAACTGAACTCGTGGCGTCTACAACGCCGGGGTTTGCGAAAAATATGACCATCAGCGATAAAGGTATCGTCGCGTTTTCTCGCGACGGAAAAAAGTTGTACGTCCCTGCGGCTCCTCCAAGCAAACCGTCGCGTGCGGCTGATGCAGGCCCGTCCGACGAAGATCGCGTGGTAGCGGATCTGTGGCGTTGGAATGACGACCTAGTACAGCCGATGCAAAAAGTTCGCGCCGTGCAAGATCGTAACCGCTCCTACCGCGGCGTAATGGACCTCGCCAGCAAGCGTTATGTACAACTTGCCGACGAAACCATGCGCAGCGTCTCGCTCAGTGACGATGGCACCCGCGCGGTGGGGTCGGACGATCGTGCCTATCGCCGCTTGATCGATTTTGACGGCACCTACAGCGACTTTTATCTGGTTGATACCAGCACCGGGAGCCGAAAACTCGCACTCAGCAAACAACGCGACAACGGCAATCTCACAACGGGACAGTGGTCGCCCGATGGAAATTGGGTGCTGCAATACCAAGCCAAACATTGGCATCTACTAAACACCACCAGCGGCGTTCGAAAAACTCTTACGACGTCGATCAAGTCCGCGTTCTTTAACGAGCAACACGATGCCCCTTCACCTGCCGCAGCCTATGGCACTGCGGGCTGGACCAGCGACAGCGGCTCAGTGCTGCTATATGACCGGTTCGATGTCTGGCAGATGTTTGTGGACGGCAGAGCGGCGATAAACCTAACTGCAGGCGAAGGCCGTAAAAGCCAGATTCGCTTGCGTGTTCAACCCATTGAGCCCATCGATGAGGATGATGATGAACGCGGTGTCGACACTAAGAAGCCGCTAACACTGCGCGGCGAAAGTGAAGCTACACGCGCCTCGGGATTTTTTCGCACCACATTCGACGGCTCGGCATCTGGCAAAAGCATCGCGCCGCAACGCTTGCGTTGGGGCGACTACAACGTACGTTATCTGGCCCGCGCACAAGAGGCGGATGCGCTCATCACCGCTGCATCTCGTTTCGATACGTTCCCTGACTTACAGGTCAGTGACACCAGCTTTGCGAGCCCAAAAAAGGTGAGCGATGTTGGCGCACAAATGGCGGGCTTTGCGTGGGGCACAAGCGAATTGATGTCGTTCAAAAACGCTAACGGCGTACCACTCCAAGCCGCACTTTATAAGCCTGCGAACTTTGACGCCAAGAAAAAGTATCCTTTGATGGTGTACATCTACGAGCGGTTGTCGCAAGACGTACACACCTTTGTGAATCCCGCGCCGGGACAAAACATCAACCGCTCGCTTTACACCAGCAATGGATACGTCGTCCTCACGCCTGACATCGCCTACACGACCGGTTATCCTGGCAAGAGTGCGCTCGATGCGGCGCTGCCCGCCATCGACACCTTGGTGAAACAAGGTTTTATCGATGAAAAGGCCATCGGCATTCAGGGTCACTCGTGGGGCGGCTATCAGATTGCATGGATGATCACCCAAACCAATCGCTTTCGTGCCGCCGAAGCGGGGGCGCCAGTCGGCAATATGACCAGCGCGTATTCGGGTATCCGCTGGGGCTCCGGTCTGCCGCGCCAGTTTCAATATGAACAGCAACAGAGCCGCATCGGTAAAAGCTTACAAGAGGCAACCCCGCTGTATCTGGCGAATTCGCCGGTGTTTCATATTCAAAAGGTGAAAACACCGTTGCTCATTTTGCACAATGATGCTGACGACGCGGTGCCATGGCAACAGGGTATCGAATTGTTTTTAGCGATGCGCCGTTATGAGAAAGAGGCGTATTTCTTCAACTACAACGGGGCGCTGCACGGGTTGCGCCGACGTGCGGATTTGAAGGACTTTGGTTTGCGGATGCAGCAATACTTCGACCACTTTTTGAAAGGCGCACCGGCCCCTGAATGGATGACCAAGGGCATTGCGTTTAACGAGCGGGCGGAAGAAAAAGAGCGCTTTGGAAAACCGGCAGCATCAGAAACAGCGCCGCAATAGAAAACACAAGGGCCGCTCGGCAATGCACCGAACGGCCCCTGTTTTTATTTACCCTTCTCGGGGTAACGTCTAGGCGAGAGAATTCTTCAGGAAGCTGCGCATATCAGCAGCCATCTTAACCAGCGACGGCGCATGCACGTACATCATGTGCCCAGCTTCATAGTAGTACTGGAAAATGTTGTTTGCTAACGGCGCGTCGAGTGAAAGATGGTTCACCGTATAGTCGGACGCAAAATGCGGTGTTGCCATATCGTAATAGCCGTTCGCAACATACACCTTGAGATGCGGATTCATGTTCATCGCACGTCTCAGCGTCTCACTCACGTTGACGTAACGGTTGGCGAAGTCTTTCCATCCCCATGTCATGTACAGCGCCGACAGCACCCGATAGTCGAGGTCCGTTTCGAATTTAAGGGTGCGCCGCACATAGTCATTTAAGGTCGTTGCAAACGCGCCACCAATCACGGCGTGAGCTGGATCAAACTCGAACTGCTCTCCTGCGCTATCGCGATCACGTGCGGTAAAGCGACTATCAAGCCGACCAACCGTCTTACCGTCGCCGCGCAGCAACTCTTTGCAGAAGCGGTGGATGTGCACGCGCAGCTTGGTCGATTTGACATACGCCACAGACAACCCGGTATAACGCGCCACTTTCTCAGCCATCGCGTCGAATTCCTTGGCGGAAAGTTTGTCGCCTTGAAATAACGCGTGAGCGTATTCGGTCGCCGCAAATGCCTCCACTTCTTTCACCAAGCTCGCCACCGATTTTTTCTGCAAATCTGCCGGCAATTTTTTGTGCGTCCACGCAGTCGCCGCATAGGTCGGCAGGTACATCACCGGCGGGATATCGTTGCCGTGATCAAACCGAATGGTCTGGAAGTCGAGGGCAACTGAAATCAGATACAGCCCATTAATGTACATGCCGTACTTATCTTGGAGTAACCCGGCCAGCCCACAGGCACGCGTGGTGCCGTAGCTCTCGCCGGCGATAAATTTCGGGCTCGCCCAGCGCTCATGCCGCGACACATACAACCGAATAAATGCGCCAACGCTATCCAGATCGCGCTGGTACTCGTGGTATTCCTTGGTCTTCTCGCCTTCCACCATGCGGGAATAACCGGTACCCACCGGATCGATAAATACGAGATCGGCTTCTGACAGCATTGAAAAATCGTTATCGATCAGCTTGTAGGGTGGCGGGCCAGCGTTGCCTTGATCATCAAGCGCGACGCGCTTGGGCCCAATCAAGCCCAAATGCAACCACACGGAACTGGAGCCCGGGCCGCCGTTAAAGCAGAACATGATCGGCCGGTCAGCCGGGTCTTTCGTCCCATCTTTGGTATAGGCCGTGAAAAACATCGCCGACTTTGGCTTATGACCCAAATGTTCGCCGTCCTTATCGTGTTCTTCACGCATCACCCACGTGCCGCAAGTGACCGTGTATGCGATGGATTTGCCGTTAACACGCGTTTTATGGCGCGTTACCGAGACTTGATCCTTGAATTCCGGGGTTTCTGCAGGCAGCGGATTGGACGTTGAGGCATGGGTTTCGGTCGCGCTAGGCACTTTTTTGTCGGTTTGCTTGTCGGTTTTCATTCCAGAACTTTAGCAGGCTAAGCTGTTGCTTTGTTAGGCTTTTTTATGCATACTCGTGGGTTCCCATTACACTTGTTCGCATAGAGGTTCACTCGCGGTGAACCCTTTACGAAAAGAAAGGCCCGTACCCATGAAAGCTGAAATCCATCCGTCCTATAAAGAAGTCATTTTTTTTGATTCTTCGTGTGACTTCAAATTCCTGACCAAGACTACTGCCGAAACCAAAGGCAAAGAGAAAATGAAATGGACCGACGGCCAAGAGTACCCGGTTATCCGTATCGAGGTATCGTCTGAGTCTCATCCGTTCTACACCGGCAAGCACAAGATCATGGACACCGCTGGCCGTATCGACAAGTTCAAGCAGCGTTACGCCAAAACCAGCGCTGGCAAATAATCTGCGGGTTCGTAACGACGCCACACAAAAGGCAACCGCAAGGTTGCCTTTTGACTTTCTACTCGGCTAAATGCACAAAATACGCTAGCCGCCGCGAACATTTTATAAATGCTGGCGGCATAAAGTTAATTTGGATTACTTGGAAAGCTAGTCTATGAGATGGACAAAAAATAGTCTCGCCAACTTCGGCTTCAGTTTGGCACTTAGCATCGGGGTAGGCGGCTGTGCGACCGCAGTGAACCCAGTTTCTGGTCGTGTTGATCGGGGCTTGATGTCTGAGCAAGCGGAGATCGAATCTGGCCGCAAAATCCATCAGCAAGTGTTGAAGCAATATCCGCCTTACAAAAACGCGACTTTGCAGGCCTATGTCAGCAGCATTGGCAAGAAACTCGCTACGCAAAGCCACCGCAGCAATCTGCCATGGACTTTCACCGTTGTCGATAGCCCTGAAATCAATGCGTTTGCGGTTCAGGGTGGGTTTATCTACATGACCCGGGGTCTTATGGCCTACCTCGATTCCGAGGCGGAGCTTGCCGGCGTGTTAGGGCATGAGATCGGCCACGTCACCGCCCGTCATGGCGCGCGCGCGGCACGTGATGAACAAATCGCCGTCGGCACGCAGGTGTTGGGCACCTTGCTCGGTGCCTATCTTGGTGGTGAGGCGGGAGCCAATCTTGGTGGGCAGTTGACGGGTGGTTATGCACAGGCTGGTTTCTTGCTGCCGCGAAGCCGTGAGCACGAATTGCAAGCCGACGAGCTCGGCGCTGAGTATATGCAGCGTGTCGGTTACGACCCGGATCTGATGGAGAAGGTGATAGCGGTACTCAGAGCGCAGGAGCTCTTCGCTAACGACGAGGCGCGACAAGCCGGGCGGCCCGCCGGCAACACGCCAAACTGGTTGCGCACGCACCCGTCAAGCGACCAACGGCTCTCGGAAATGCGCCGTATCGCCAACCAGTACAGCGGCAAATACCAAGACGCAGGACGTGCCCGCTACCTGCAAGCACTCAGCGGGATGACGTTTGGCGATAGCCGCGAACACGGGGTAATTCGTGGGCAAGATTTTTATCATGAACCACTCGGCTTCGCGCTGCGAGCGCCCGTAAAGTGGTCCATTCAAAACGCACCCGACGAACTCAGCATCGTCGCCGACGACATGCAAGCCGCCGTCTCAATGCGCCCATCAGCGAACTCCAAAGGCGACCATAACGCCGCCATACGGATTTTGCTACAGCCCGATCAGGGGCGCACCGAATCCGCGACTATCAACGGCTTGCGCGCCACCAATTTTTTCGGCACAAAACAAGGTTCACCAATTGACGCGACTGTCATCTCACTCGGCGGAACCGACTACGTTTTCCAAAAACTGCAAAAGCCTGCGGTACGCGGCACCTATGATCGGGAGATGCGCGACGCTGTAGCGTCGTTTCGAGCCTTAACCCCAGCCGATGCCGGAAATGCCAGGCCTTACGCGATTCGCATTGTGGCGGCCCCACGTAGCGCAGCACCATTCGCTGATCTGGGGCGTGAAGTCAGTCGAATTGCGCCACAATACCGAGATGCCGAGTCGCAACTACGATTGCTCAACCAAGCCTATCCGCAAGGCAACATCAGCGCCGGCCAGTTGGTTAAGACCATCCAGTAGACACGTGTGAGCATCTCCCCCGAAAAACTCGCGTCGACAAAATCTGCACAGTCGGGATTGTCGGATACGTTGAAGCGGCCCATTGTTTTTGATGGCACCGCAACGCCGGTTAAGACCGCGCTGTTCCTGATTATTTGTGTCGCGTGGTTGTTTCCAGGGCTGATCGGCCACGACCCATGGAAGCCAGACGAAGCGATCGCCATGGGCATTGTCTATTCAATGCTCTCGGAGAATACCCTGCAAGCCTGGCTGCTTCCGCAGATCGCTGGCGCGGCGGTCAACGACTATGCCCCGCTCTACTACTGGGTATCGGCAGTGACCGCCAAACTCTTCTCGTTTGTGTTGCCAATGCACGATGGCGCACGCCTCGCCAGCGGTGTCTTCATGGCGATCACCTTGGTATACGTTTACAAATCCGCAAATAAGTTATTCGACGAACGCGCCGGACGAATCGCCGTTGCACTTTTCATCGGCTCATTGGGACTCTTACTGCGCGCGCATGAAATGAATCCGGAGCTGGCCGGATTGGCCGGTATGTCGGTCGCAATCTATGGCCTGACACAAATTCGCTTTGAAGCACGCAAAGGTGCGGTGACCGCCGCCACTGGTGCCTTTATCATCGCCCTGTCGGTCGGGTTCGTACAAGCGATGATTGTTCCCGTCGCAGCGATTGCCATGATGGCGATATTGCATGATTGGCGCAACACTGCATTCCGGCGCGGAATTGGCATTTTGGTGGCGCTATTTGTTTCGGCCGCGACGATTTATCCTGCGATCTTGGCAGCCCTCGGGCTGTGGTCGACCGACATGTTGGATGCAATTTTCGGCACACCGATGTTTGATGTTCGCGGGCGTGCGAGCATCTTGCCTTGGTACCTCACAAGCATCTTGCCTTGGTATGCACTGCCAACATTTCCAATCGCCATCTGGCTGTGGCGCAAGGACAGGCACGTGATCCGCGAGAGGATCGAACTCGCGTTGCCCATCGCGGTATTTGTGTCGTCGTTAATCATCTTGTCACTGCTACGTGAAGGGCGTGACGCCGTCGGCCTCGTTTTGCTGCTGCCACTTGCGCTGGCAAGTGCGAATTCGCTCGACCGATTGCCGAAGGGCGTGGCAAGTTTTATCGATTGGTTCGGGTTGATTTTCTTTGGTGCCTTCGCCCTTGCGATCTGGCTTCATTGGTCAGCCGCCATACTTGGTACACCAGAAGCCGTTGCCCGCGCGGTTGCGCAGGCGGCACCGGGATTTGAGGTCTCATTTAACAGGGTCACCTTTACCATCGCGGCACTATTGACCTCGGTTTGGTTGTACGCCGTGGTAATGGCACATCGCAACAACCGGCGCGCCATCGTCAACTGGGCAGGGGGCATTACGCTCATCTGGGTGCTGCTAAACCTGCTTGGATTGCCCGCAGTCGACCACGTCCGAACCTATCGCCAGCCTGTGAGCGACGTTGCCGTATTGGTGAAACAAACACCGAGCTGCGTTGTCGGCTTGAATATTGGTGAGCCTCAACGTGCGATGTTTGATTATTTCCAACAGCTGCGTTTTATCGCACCCAACGCAAAGGCCGCACCAAGCTGCGATTGGATGCTCACGCAAGGAACGAAAGCGAATGCACCGGAGGTATCCGCCGAATGGACACTTCGCTGGGAAGGTGCACGACCTGCAGAACGGGTGGAGCAGTTCCGGCTTTACCAACGCTCGCCGGAATAACAAACTCGCCGATTGGCGGGCACATTCAAGCATTTTTTCTTGGAAACACCCGCGAATAGGCGCTCTTGATTATTTTCGTTTTTTCTGAACTGCTAAGGCTTTTACGTTGGGCTTCGCAAAATAACGCACATTGGCGAGCTCCACGAAGTCTTCATCCTGCGTCCACACCAATGCGCCCAGCCGCTGCGCGGTCGCATAGATCAAACTATCTGCCATCGGCATTGAGTAGCGCGCGGCATCCAACGCTAACGCCGCATCTATCGGCACAACCTTTCCGGCGCACATCGCACCGGCGATTTGTAGCGCAGCTTGTTCGCCGCGCACGCGTAGAGCTTTTTTAAAGACCTCAAACAACACAATCGCCGGAACGATGAGGTGCTGGGTGTCTTGAATTGCCGCTGCAAAATTGTCGGCGTTCTCGTCGTTTGCAAAGTAGCTGAGCCATGCTGATGAATCGACAACGTTGAGCTGGCTCGCCTTGGTCGGCCTTGCCATGTCGCTAAATTCGGTCCGCGTCGCGGTCAAACGTGGTGTCGATACCCGACAACGCGCCGCGCAAATTTTTCACATTCCGTACAACAATGAGCTCAACCCGATTGTCAAATTGCAGAACCTGCATCTTCTCTCCCGGTGAAAGCTGCATCGCCTCCCGTACGGCTTGCGGAATGACAACTTGAAACTTAGGGGAAATCGTTACGGTATTCATTTTGGCTCCTTGTTGGACGTACGTATTATCGATACTATTGTCGTCATACGCAACACCTATCGATTGACAAACTCGCTGCGGAGTGTTGGACTTAAGGGCAGGTTGCCGCTGGCGCGCTGAATCAAAGCCGACCGCTAGGTACCGAACGCTATTATGCGAAGATTGAACAAATGAATTGGGGTTGCGCGCGGCGAAACCGCGCCGGCGGCGCCGGCTAGAAGCGACGGAAGATCGATGTTATTGAAGGACAACGAGCGTTAGGGCTCTGAATATCACGAGCGCCGCAATTTTTTAGACTAGTTGCAATGGTAAAAGCGTCGCGCTGGATTTTTCATTAACTGAAAATAAGGAATAGCCATGAAGTTAGCGAATAATTTTTTTACCGGATTTGCGTGCAGCGCGATAGTTGTTACCTCGGTATTGGTGCTTACAGCGGCCAAAGCTCCCCCCACAAAGTTTGATGAAATTGATGTCGGACGCATTAACGTGCGTGAGCCCGATGGCACGTTACGGCTTGTGATTGCAAACCGGGCTCAGTTTCCCGGTAGCCCATGGAAAGGGGGGGAAGTGGCACGGCCAGAGCGTAAATCATTTGCTGGCATGTTGTTTATGGATGACGAGGGAAGTGAGAACGGGGGCTTTATTCAAAAGGGCGCCATCGGAGCAGATGGAAAAGCATCAGCGGGTTTAAGTCTAACGTTTGACCGCTTCCGGCAAGATCAGGCGATTCAGTTGTTGCACGCTGAAGACGGTGGTCGGGCACGTAGCATGTTGGCTATTAACGATGAAACTGACGGAACCAAGTTTGACGTATTCCAACGCGCTGAAAAATTAAAAACCATTCGCAACCTAGCCCCAGAGGCGCGACAAGCGGCCATCCAACAAATGCGGGAGGCGGGTCAGCTACCCAGTAATCGCGTGATGTTAGGGACCACCTTCGATGGTGCATCGGCCTTAAGTTTGGCTGACGCGCAGGGTCGTCCGCGATTGATGTTGTTAGTCACAGCTAGCGGCCAACCTAGCGTGCAAATGTATGACGAAAAAGGTAAGGTGCAAAAAACAATTGATCTTGGCGAGCCTACCGCCGCAAAAATACCAACACCGGTACCTGCAATTAGCGGTGATGCGCCCAAGGACAAACCGAAGTGACACATAAAACGGGCCATATTCGGTGTATTCCCCCCCCGCCCGTCTTGCCGTTCCAGCCGCTTTCACCTGGAAACGCCCACCAATAGGCGTTCTTTACTTTCTAACTCGCCGCCAAGCGCTCATCGAGTAATTCGATCCAATGTCGAATTGGCGCGCCTTTACTCGCCGCGAGTCCACCTTCAATATGCGCGAGGCAGCCGATGTTGGCCGTAGCGACGATCGCTGGCGCACCTGATTCAAGTGCGGCGACTTTATTTTGTAGGAGCTGCTGTGAGAGTTCGGGCTGCAACAGCGAATAAGTTCCCGCCGAGCCACAACAAAGGTGTCCATCTGGAACCGCAGTCAATTCAAAGCCGGCATCACGCAGTAACGTTTCAACACTGCCACGAATTTTCAATCCATGCTGAAGGCTGCAAGGCGAGTGGAAAGCGACGCGCGTCTTGGGCGACAACGTGGCAGTGTTTGTTTCTTTCAGCATTGCCGAGAGCGTCGTATGCTCGGCTGCGACGACTTGGCTCACATCCCGAAATAACGCGGAAACACGCGCGG
>JACMOJ010000293.1 GCA_014378085.1 Burkholderiales bacterium
CAACGCCGCGCCGCCGGCTTTGCCGCTTTCGCTGATCCCTGTCCGGGCCCGGCAATTTGTACCCCGCCGACCGGATACACAGTAACGTCGAATATCGTGGCCGGCTATGCGGCCGATCCGAGCAATTACAAGATTATTACGGTCAGCGTATCCGGTACGGCGGCGATCACCGTAACTGCGCTGGTCGCGAATTACTGATGCCCGCTTCCCCTAAAAGTGACGAAAAGCCCGGTGCGAGCGGCTTCAGCCTGATCGAGCTGATCATGGTGATGGTGGTGTTAGGCATCGTCGCCGCGGTTGCTGCCCCATTCCTGAGCGCCAACTTCCAATCCTATTTCATCGGCAAGGATATCACCGAGACTGATTCTCAGGCGCGCGTGGCGCTGGAGCGCCTTTCCCGCGAATTGCGAAGCGTGCGGGCACCGGCCGACTTGATCATCACATCTGGCGGCGATATTTCGTTTACTGATGTTGACGGCAATTCGATTCGCTATTGCATGGGAACCGTCGGCGGGTGTCCTGGCGCAACAGGCGAATTAACGCGGAATAGCCAGCCATTGGCCACCGGGATCAGCGCATTGGCCTTTACCTTTCTGACGCGGACTGGTGCTGCTACCGCTGTCGCGGCAAACGTTTTTTACATCACCGTTAGTTTTACAGCGGCGCAAAACACCATTAGCAAGTCATTTACGGCGACGGTGAGCCCAAGGAACTTTCCGTGATTCGCCATGTGCGGCAGGGCGGCTTTCTGATGATCGTGGCGCTCATCATGATTGTTGTTTTGGTGTTTATGGCGATTGCACTCGGCGCTATGCTCGGCAGCAGCACACTCGCCAGCGGTAACCATGTCGGTTCCGTGCAAGCGCTGTTCCAAGCGGAGAGCGGGCTGGAATTTGAACAACGGCGCTGGGCGCAGAATCTGGAATGGTATCGCAGCACAAGCGATCCAAACCCCAGCGCCGCTGGACCGCAAACATTGGGCAGTGGAACCTTCACGGTGTCGAGCAATCTGCCGGCAACGATGCTCGACAGAGGAATTTCTGCCGGCGCTGGAACAATTAACGTCTATACCACCGGACGTTTTCCAATTAGCGGCATCTTGCAAATTGGCGACGATCTCGCGGCGGGTGCCGAGCTGGTGCGCTATACCGGTGTCAGCGGCACGGCATTCACGGGTGTGTCGCGGGCCGGGGGCCAGGGGACAGTGACGAGCGCAGCGAGCGTACACTCCCGAGCGGACCGGGTTTATCCGGTCACCATTTTGAGAACGAATTTGCCAGCCAACTGCATTGCATTGGCGTCTCTTCAGGTCGATGCCAATTCTAAATTTCTGAGTGCAGGCACACTGGACATTGAGGGTGAAGAAATCGCCTACGCGAGTTCGTCCACAATCGCCGGCACAACCACCCTCAGCGGAATTACACGCTGCCTCGACACGATCACTGTCGTCACGCCCGCGTCGCACCTTATTAATCAACCTGTCACGCCTGTTCTCGTTGGCGGCGATTCAGCTGATTATCAGGTGGAAATGTTCTCGACCGGTGTTCAAGGTACTAATATTCGATATGCACGAAGAACAATTCAACGCTAAATGATAACCATCGCACCAATGCGAGTTTTCGCGGTTTGTTTATTCATCGCCACCGGCTGCTGGAATGATTTCGCCTATGCGGCCCGGGTCCTTACGTCATCGCTATCCTTCGCTAGCGGGTCAACTATTGTTGATATGGGCAGCGTGCAAGCTTTGAATTTCACGATGACGAACAACAATACCGGTGCAGACGTCGGGACCAGTTACTATGCTGTGCGCTTTACGCTCGGCGCGACCGGTACCGTATTTACGTCCGCACCGGCAGCACCGGCGGGGTGGTATGTATCAAGCTATTCGACGACTTCTGTCACGTTCAGGGTGACCGCCTCAGCCAACGGCATTGCATCGGGGCAATCGGTTGTGTTCAGTATGGCAGTGGCGATGGGCGCGTCGTCCGCCGATCTACCCGAGTCATTTGCGGCAGTGCAAGGCTTTTATACCAACCCGCCCAAAAACAATAAAAAAACCAATGCGTCCAGTCTCGGTTCATGGACCCGTAAGTCCTTGGCCATTACGACATTTCAGATCACCGATACTTTGGGCAATCCCGTCTCGGCAATTACGTCGGGCAGCAGTTTTCAGTTGCGGATGACGGTCAAAAACAATTCCAGCATCACCCAGGCCGCGGTTGTCTCTAATTTCAATCCGCCGAGCAAAACGGGCACGGTCACCCAGGCCCTCACAAGTACTGCGGGTAGTCCGCTTAGTCTGGTGCCCGGTGCGTCCGGTACGATTATTTTCACCTACAGTACTGTGCTTACGGACAATGGCACGATTTCTTTTGCCGCGAACGCCCAAAATGGTGGAACCGTCACCTCCATCAGCGCAACTTCTGGCATCCTTTCCGTTAGCTCATTCACGGCGAGTACCGTGGTGGCGCCGACCTGCCAATATGCGGGCTCCAATATTGCGGTGACCATGACGGTGAGCAATGGCTCTCTCGTATTTCCGGTGACGAGCGTGACGCCGACGCTGACACTCGGGGGTGCACCGGTGACGATAGTCTCCGGCCCGTCGCCCGCGTCAGTGGCGAGTATCGGCGTTTCTTCCAGCACAACCTTCAACTGGGTTTATCAACTAAATGTCTTGGGTGTTACCAATTCATTTACGTTCAGTGGGTCGGCAACCGGTACGCGAAACGCATCACCAATAACCACACCCGTGTCGACGTCGACCCCCTCCACTACGCGTGGCATTTTCACTGCGATCGTTAATCCTGTCTCGACCAACGCAGGCAGCATGAATGCCGAATTGAGCTTCACCGTTACCAATAGTGGTTGCAACCCTGCCACCAGCGTCGCGGTGACAATTCCCAGCGGATGGACTTGGGCCAACGACGCCTACTCTCTGGTCAATATATCCGCCGCCAGTTCAATTGAAACCTGGACAGTGAGCGGGGCCAATCCGGTGACGTTTACAGCTCCCAGCGTGGCGGGGCAGATACCCCTGACATTTAGCGGGAGCTACAGCTTGGTCTTTTCCGCAACGCCAGCCGCTGCGACCACCAGTACTTTTACGTTGCGGGTGACCGACTCCAGCGGCGCGTTTGTCGATGTGCCCGTG
>JACMOJ010000294.1 GCA_014378085.1 Burkholderiales bacterium
CTCTCGCGGGTGTGAGCAGCAGATGCACGTGGTTAGTCATCAACACGTAGGCGTGTACCGCGCAGCCGAACTTGTCGGCAAACTCTTTGAGGTAGTGAAGGTAAAACTGGTAGTCTTGTTCGCCGTGAAAGCAGACGGAGCGGTTATTGCCGCGCTGGATGATGTGCCAGGGAATGCCGGGGAGTGAGAGGCGGGCGCGACGGGGCATGGGAAATTTGCAGGGAGAGGGAAAGCGAAAGTCTAGCAGAAATTAAACGTGGTCTGTCCCCTAATAATAATATTCCGATAGGGCTGCGCCAATTTGAGGTGGGTCAGTCAAATTCGGCAGCCTGGGTCAAAAACGCATCGGCGCCAACACCCGTGGGGTCAATCTGGCGTGCGTGGCAATACTCTATTGTCCTCTTGGCCTTGGTTCTCGTGGGTATTTTGGCCACCGAGTTTATGCGCAAGCCGATTCACGGTGTCACAGAATTCATCGATATCTGAGGCTTTAAAAATCAGCTCGACCACACCAGCGTCGGCCGCAGCGCGCTGCAAGGATTCATCGACGAAGCCCGAGGCCATCGCCACCGGTAAGTCAGCGCGGATGGCAAGTGCGGCACGCGCGACGTCGACTCCTGACGGACCCGGCATGTTGTAGTCGGTCAGGAACAGATCGAAGGCGAAGGGATCAGCCTGTAGCGCTGCCAGTGCGTCGGCCTGATTTGTAAAGGTAGTGACACGATGACCGCGTCGCTCAAACAAGCGCGCACACAGAAACACCAGTGCCTCGTCATCATCGAGATACAAAATGTGGCGGCCACCATTCAGTTTGAGAGGTGCTTCAACGGCAATAAGCGTTGGATCAGACTCATCACTTTCTAAGGCGACGGGCAGTAGCAGGGTGAAGGTGGTTCCCTGACCTAACTCGCTTTCCAGAAAAATCACACCCTCGTGCTTTTGCGCAATTCCATGCACGACAGAGAGCCCTAGGCCGGTACCCTCACCAACGGGCTTGGTTGTAAAGAAGGGCTCAAATACGCGTGCGCGTGTTGCCGCATCCATGCCGGTACCGTTGTCGCGGACCACAAGTCGAACGGTGCGCCCCGCATGCGCGCTGAGCATTGCGTGGGCTTGGGGGTGCTCGGCGGCGTAATCATCATCAAGCAAAACTGTGTCGAGGATGATGTCGATTTGGCCGCGCCCTTCACGCATGGCTTGCAGGGCATTGGTTGCAAGGTTAATCAGTATTTGTTGGATCTGCGTGGCATCCGCGGTGACGTTTGGCAGGTCTTCGGCAATATCGAGCCGTAACGACAAACGCGGTGGCAGTGTCGTGCGCAACAGCCGCGCAGATTCTTCAGCGACCGGAATCAATGACATGTTTTTAAGCGTGGTTGCTTGGCGACGGCTAAACGAAAGAATTTGTCGCACCAAATCGCGGGCACGCGTGGTCGCTTTCTCGATTTCATCAAGGCTCTCTATCGCCCGTGGGTTGCTCGCTGAGTCCCCCAACGCTAGCGCCGTATTGCCCTGAATGGCCGCAAGAATATTGTTGAAGTCGTGGGCGATACCACCGGCAAGGGTACCGATTGCCTCCATCTTCTGTGATTCTCGCAGTTGTTCCGCAAGCGCCTCACGTTCCTCCTCGGCGTGTTTGCGTTCGGTGACATCACGCATGATGCCGACGTATTGAATAACGACGCCTTCTTCGTTCAGCACTGGCGAGATTGTCAGATCATTCCAGAATGGGGTGCCGTTTTTGTGATAGTTGAGAATTTCTCCATTAAATTCCACCCCATCTTTTATTGCTTGGCGAATCCGCAACTTCGCTTCCGTATCGGTTAGCGGCCCATGCAGAAAATCACAATTACGCCCAAGTATTTCGGGCTCGTCATAACCGGTAATGTGGGAAAAAGCCATGTTTGCCGATAAGGTACGTTGGTTGTGGTCGGTGATCACCACACCTTGCGAGATGTTTTTGAGCGCAATCGCGCTGGTGCGTAATTTCTCGTCGGCGGCGCGGCGCTCCGTCACATCGCGCTCAACCGCGATCCAATGGGTGAACCACCCAGTGGCGTCGGCAACCGGGACAATGTCCAATTCGAGCCAAAATTCAACGCCACTCTTGGTGTAGTTGAGCAACTCCGCGCGCACCGGCTCCCAGCGCTCCAGCGCGGCGCGGATGCGGTCAAGCTCCTTGCGATCTGTCTTTGGACCTTGCAATATCCGGGGCGACTTGCCAATGACTTCTTCACGGGAGTACCCGGTTCGGCGGACGAAGGCATCGTTCACGAACACAATGCGTGGGCCTGGTTCACCAATGGGTTCTGCTTCGGTGATGAGCACAATGTCATTGAGCCGCGAAACACAGGTCTCCAATAATTGAAGCTGAGCGTTACTGGCTTTCAACGCCAACTCGGCCCCCTTGCGCTGCCGAATTTCTGACATCTGTCGACGGTTCCAGAGCCCCAAACCAAGCAGAACCACAGCGAAACCGGCGGACGCTTGCCAGAGCAAGGTGTAATTAAAACCGTGTTCGTAGCGGACGGGTAGCCAGCGGCGAAAGATCTCGGCACGCTCCGCTTCGGAAATGGAGTCAAGCGCCTTTTGCAGAATCCCTGCGAAGGGCGCCCAATCTTTGCGCACCGCCATGCGCTGCGCGTTGAAGTAGGGCGTGGCCCCGGCAATCTTCAGACCCAATACGTCTCCGGTGGCCTGGTAGTGGCCGATGGTTGCCAGACTGTCGATGAATGCGTCCACTTCGCCGCGCTGCAATTGTTGCAAGCCTTCCAGACTGGTTTTGACTTTGAGCAAGCGGACTTCGGGGAAGTCACGCGGAATCCATTCGTTCACAGCGTAGCCATCGACCGCGGCAACCTTCTTGCCTGCCAGTTCGTGCATATTGGCGATGTAGCTGACATCGTGCCGAGCCGCGATCACGATGGGAATGGTCATGTAGGGTTTGGTAAAAGCCCAAAACGCCAAACGCTCTGGTGTTTCGGCCACCGTGGTGGTCATGTCGATCTCACCGCGCTTCAATCGGGCATACGCCTCTTGCCAGCTCAGGTGCAGCACCGGTTTGAATTTTTGACCCAGTCGCTGCTCAATGAGCGTCAGGTAGTCTTTTGTCATGCCGGTTGGATTGCCACTTTTGTCCGCGAACTCAATTGGCGGCCAATTGGGGTCTTGAACCACGCGGATGACCGGATGGGCATGCAACCATTCACGCTCTTCTGCCGTGAGTGAGGCAAGAAATGCCGAGGAACCTGTTGAAGTGGAATCCGCTGCGGTCAAGCACAGCAGACAAAGACCCGCTACTGATGCGCTTGCCAGCACGCGCCTCAAATTTAGAAAAGCGCTTTTCACCGTTGGGTCTTTGAATCAAAAATACGCATGAGTGAACACCTGTCGTATGAAAAAATAATGGGGATCAGTGGGGTATAGAAAATTCGACGACGACTTCTCTTGGGCGCTGTCTGTACGGCCTTACCAGGACCCGTTTCCCAAGGAGCAGTCGGTCGCCGATTTCGAAAAGCTTATGCAGACACAGCTCTATGAGATTGATCTGAAGGTCAGTTTTACGCCGGATGACCGCCGAGAGGGGTATAGGAATTTCAAACGCCCTTTTTCACGATTCGTCACTGTATCCGCCGACAGGGGAGCGGTCAAGCAAGCGGCAGTACGGTGAATCCGCACCGTTTTCTCAATC
>JACMOJ010000295.1 GCA_014378085.1 Burkholderiales bacterium
GAAGTGATTCCAGGCAGTGCCCTTTCGCCCTTCACAGCCACAGCCACCTCGGCCAAGCTGACTGGCACAGTCATCGGCACGACCGGAAGCTGGAGCGGCACGACGAGCGACGACAAGAGCAAAGCCTTCGATGGTTCGTTGTCGACGTTCTTCGATGCGCCGACCAGCGTCGGATGGGCCGGTCTCGATTTTGGCAGCAACAAGACATTGAGCCAGGTCAAGTATGCGCCGCGCAGCGGTTGGGCTTCGCGCATGACCGGCGGCAAGATTCAAGGCAGCACGACCGCCGACTTCTCCAGCGGCGTGACCGACTTGTTCACCATCAGCGGCACGCCTACCGTTGGTGTGCTCACGTCGCAGACCATCAGTGGCAGCTATCGTTACGTGCGCTACCTGTCTCCTACGGGTGGCTACGGCAACATCGCCGAACTCGAGTTCTGGGGCAAATAAGCCGTAGTCGAGTACTCGATTATCGATTGCAACAGGGTAACGCTCGGATTATTGAGCGTTACCCTGTTGCAAGAGAAACGGACGCAAAGATGATGAAGTGACCTGCGCCTTTATGCCTGACATTTCTACGAAATTCCACAGAGTGCCACTACCGCTTGCGGCGGGGTTTTTTACATTCAACGGCCAGCAAAACATTCTGCCGGGAGAAATCTTTCAAGGTTACCAAGAGGGCGATATTCTGGAGTCCGATTTTAACCCGCTTATCTGGAAGAAGAAGAAAAGGCAAAGGCTGAATTCACGCCACATGTTATGATTAACCAACCGATTCCCATCATTTTAGACACCGATATCGGCGACGATATCGACGACGCTTTGGCATTGACCGTCGCGCTGAACAGCCCTGAGATTCGTCTCGTTGGCGTTACGACGGTTTTTCGAGACGCGCCCAGACGCGCCATTCTGGCGCGGCACGTTCTGGAACTTTTACAGGCTCAACATATTCCGGTCTTCGCCGGGTGTTCGCAGCCTTTATTGCCCGACTGGGACAACTTTCCCGGCGGTCAAGCTTTGGGCCGACAATTTGAGGCCCTCGATCCATCCTTGACGTGGGATGAACCTCGGCACGCCGTCGATTTCATCATTCAAACCGTGCGCGAGTTCGCGGCGCGTAACGAGATGATCACACTGGTTCCCATTGGCCCTTTGACCAATATCGCGCTGGCTTTTCACCTGGCTCCCGACCTTGTCTCCTGCTGCCGCGTCGTCCTCATGGGCGGGATATGGAGCGAAGAGTATGCGGAGTGGAACATTCGTGGCGACCCCGAAGCCGCTGCGATAGTTTTTAATTCCGGTGCCGATATTTCGATGGTCGGTCTCGATGTCACGCTTCAGTGCGTGCTGGACAAAGAACAAGAGCAGCGCTTTCGAGAATCGCCGCATCCTCACTCACAGTTTCTGGCGCACCTGATCGAAATCTGGGCGCATCCGATAACGTTGCACGACCCGCTGACCGTGCTGTCGCTGTTCTCGGATGTCGTAAGTTTTGAACCGCGCCGCATCGAAGTCGCTTTGCACGAACCTGTTGATCGCGCGCGCACCATAGTTAAAGAAGGCGCGCCGACCTGCCGCGTTGCCACACAGGTCGATGTCGCGCGCGCGCAAGAGCTGTTCATGAAACGCGCTTTGGCCGAATAAAAAACGTTGCACGGACCTATGGAAGAAGTCGAATCGACAATTCAGCGAACAAACGGTTATCAATTCTGAAAACACCGAGTTCGAGTACTCGATGTTTAACCTGAAGCATCGACGGTTACATTTGATGGTTGTAAATCTATGAGAAAATCAACCGTGAAGTGAGGTTGGCGGCGCGGGCGGATAATCAAGTCGGCGCGCCTTGACGTCTTCTGAAAACCTTGAACTTGTCGCGCTAACCGATGCGCTTGCTGCGGCGTGCGAAGAAATGCGGAGAATTGTCCGAACCTACAAACCTTCCTTTCAGGCGCAACGTCTGGTTGTCAGGTCGAACCTGTGCATCTTACGGGCGAGAAACCCCTGTTGAGAGTTACGAAAGAGAACCACCTTATGAAAATTCAAAATTTCTTGAGCCGAACGATTTTATGCGCCGTGTCACTGGCGAATGTTCCATTTAGCGCTGGATGTCACGCTGTCGTTTCAGCCACCGCTAAACCCGCGCCGCAGCCGAAAGTGCTGACCACAACGGCGAAGTTAACCAAGAGCGGTATTCCGATTCGCTTTACCCTCCCCAAAACGTCTTACGTAACCCTTGTCATCGAAGACGCGGCGGGCAAGCGCGTCCGCAATTTGGTAGCGGAAACGCGCTTTCCCGCCGGCCAGAACCTCGTGCAGTGGGACGGTTACGACGACGGTGTTCGCAACGCCGATGACGATTTGGTGCGAAGTCGGGTTAAGCCGGGACGCTACACGCTGCGCGGTCTGACACACGACGGCATCAAATTAATCTATGAGTTTAACGCCTACGGTGGTGGCAACCCGCCGTGGAAAACAGCAGATAGAAGCGGCGCATGGATGGCCGACCACTCCGCGCCACTGGGAGCTGTTTTCTTACCCACCGGGCTTTCTCCGTATGGCAAGGGCAAGCCGCAGGTGCTGTTGTCATCGCTCATCGCCGAAGCAGGTGATCCTCTAATTCTGGTGAATGGGGACGGGCAGCGCATTCATGGCGAGCACTTCTTCGGCTGGGAGGGCGGCATTGCCGTCACGCGTGATATGGGCACACCCACCGATGCCGATATCTACGCTTATGCGGTGATGGCCAACGAGGAGCGCGTGGTTCTACGCGCCTTGCGGAGAAGCGGTGGCGGTGAAATCGCCTCCATTCCTGCCGAAACCAAGATGCAGCGCGAACCTGCTCTCGTCGGCGTTTCCGCAGCGGTTTACAACGGCTTGGCAGTGGTCAGCATGCCACTCGACAACAAGCTGGTTTTCATCGACACCAAAGAGCGCAAAATGCTTGGGTCGGTTCCGATGCCTTCGCCACGCGGTGTCTATTTTGACGCGAAGGGTAAACTCTTCGCGATCAGCAGCAACACCATCAAGCGTTTTAACATCGCGGATTTGAAAGCGCCGAAACTGAGCGGGAAAACGGTTTTCATCGACACTAACCTGATGGCAGCTCATTCGCTCACCGGCGATAGCGCGGGCAACCTCTATGTCTCTGACTGGGGCAAGAGCAACCAGGTGAAAGTGTTCAGCCCAAACGGCAAACTGCTGCGCGTGATCGGCAAGGCCGGTGATGGGGCACAGCTCGGACTCTATGATGAGCTGAAGATGCAGAAACCACTCGGTCTCGCCATCGACGACAAAAATCAATTGTGGGTGGCCGAGGCCAGTCACCTACCGAAGCGCATCAGTCAGTGGAATGCCAAAACAGGAGCGTTTAAGCGGGCGACTTATGGTCCGCCCCGTTACGGTGGCGGCGGCACCATCGACCCGGCGGATAAGACGCGGATGTTCTACAGGGATTGGTACGGCATGATGGAGTTTGCCTTGGACTGGAAAACTGGAACGTCCAAGCCGCGTGCCATCTGCGTCAATGGCTGGAGCGGCGGAACGGATCCGGTTGCCAAATTCGGCATCGAATATCGAGTCAACGGATCGGATTCCGAGGGCGGCCCAAGCCGCTGGGGCTTTGTGAATGAGCGGCCCACGCATATCAACGGACGCACCTACTTCATTGGTTCCTGGCAAGGTGAACTGCGCAACAACGATTCCTCCGCTACCTGGATGCTGGACAAGAATCACGTCGCCTGGCCGGTCGCCCGCGTGGGCGGCAACGGCTTTTCATGGCCACCCCAGCTCAATCAAGCGCTGCTGAGTGTCCGCCCGAAAGGAGACGCAGACCAGCAAATCGTGGCCTGGTCTGATCTCAATGGCAACCACAAGGTCGAAGCCAACGAATATAGTTTCCGCAACATGCCGGGGACTTGGACCGATGAAAAAGGGGAGAAGCAGCGAACCAACGGATTCATCAGTGAGATCGTCTATCCTGACCTCTCCATGACGGCAAACTGGGGAATTCATGTGCCTGCGCCGACCTTCAATGCAAAGGGCATCCCGATCTATGATCTCATAAAGGCCGAAGTCCTCCTACCGCCGGATCCCTTGTTCCGTTTCGACGAACAACATTACTGGGGCTCGTCCGTGCTGAAGATGGACGACGGCTGGATTGCCACTGGCTTCACCGGTTGGAAAAACCGCCAGAAGATGTGGCAGTATCCGGTCAATGCCGGTAATCAAGCGCCCATGCGCGGCGGGGAGATCGTTCTTCCTACCCGCTTGCTGGGGCCACCGAACAAGGCAAAGAGTGGCGAAGCGGGCCACTGGTTCGCCATGAATGGTGAGAAGGGCAATATCTTCCTGATGACGGGTGATGGTCTGTATTTGCAAACCCTCGGTGGCGACATGGCCAACACGCCGTTGCTGCGCCTTCCCAAGGCGGAGCGCGGCATGGTCGTTGATGAACCCGGCAAGCACATCAGCTTTGAAGACGAGCACTTCCACCCGACTATTACCCAGACTGACAAAGGCGAAATTTACCTCGTGGCCGGCAAGGAACATTCATCGATCTTCCGTGTCGAAGGCTTTGAATCTGTGCAACGCCGCAACTTCGGCGCGCTACAACTCAACGCGACCGCGCTGGCCAAACTCGCGCCCACCAAAACCGAGAAGATGCGCAAGCAAAAACGTCAGACTCTCGCAGTGAACATGGTTGACAAAGCGCCGGTCATCGACGGCCAACTGAACGACTGGTCGACCGGCACTTCCTGGGCGAGAATCGACGAAAACGCGTCCGCCGCCGTCGCCGTTTCCGCGACTCACTTAATCGCGGCGTGGAAAACCAACGATCCCGACTTGCTTACCAACGATGGCGGCGACAAGCGATTCCTTTTCAAAAAAGGCGGCGCGCTCGACATCATGCTGGGAACTGACGACAAAGCCGATGCGGAACGACAAAATCCGGCAGCGGGCGACTTGCGCTTATTAATGACGCGCGTAGCCGGAAAGCCCAAAGCCGTGCTTTATCGAGCCGTCGTCGCAGACACCTCGCCAGCCGCCAAAATCCTCTTCGATTCGCCTGTAGGCCGCGTTTATTTCGACGAAGTCAAAGATGTCAGCGCGCAACTGCAACTGGCGCAAAAAGGCGGTAACTACGAGATTTCCATCCCGCTTCGAGTACTCGAATTCCAACCGCGCGAAGATCAAATCGTGCGCGGCGACATCGGCATCTTGCGCGGCGACGGACAGCAAACCATTCAGCGCGTTTACTGGAATAATCTGGATACAACGATTGTCAGCGACGTGCCTTCGGAAGCGCGCATTCAACCCGGCAACTGGGGTGAATGGAAACTGCGGCACGCCGTAACTGCGCGCAACAGCATGGAAGTTGGAGCCAAAGAAGCTCAAATGCAAGGTGCTTCCCTGCAACGCAAGCAAAGCGGCACCGGGCCGGACGCCGAATACGCCATTGGGTTCTGGGACAAGGCCGACGAATACCTGTCCTGGAAACTGCCGGTGACAAAGGCTGGACGGTACAACGTCGTTTTGCAATATGGCCAGGGCGGTCGCGGTGGCGACTTCATTTTGACCGTGGGCGATCAACAACTCAAAGGCCAAACGGCCAATAGCGGAGGCTGGGATGTGTATCAGTCTTTGAAGCTGGGCATCGTCACTCTGAAAGCGGGCGAGGTCACGGTCAAACTCGCCCCTGCGCCGGGGCTACAAGGTGGGCTGATGGATTTCAAATCCCTGAAGTTTGTCCCTGCAGACCCAATGCAAAACGGCGGTTAACGATTTTAACCTTGACCAAAAAATCCGTTTGCTTCCAGGGAATATTGGAGTATTTGCCGGAAGGTTTGAAGCGGTGGAACACCGCAACTTGGAATAATTCTTTTTGGATGATATTTTGTTTATGAATCAGAAGTTGCGTTTTGGCGTTAATTACGTCCCGTCGAAGAACTGGTGGTACTCGTGGATGGATTGGGACGCCAGTTCCATCCGCGAAGATTTGCAGGCAATCGCTTCACTGGGCATGGATCACATTCGCATTCAGTGTTTGTGGCCTGTCTTTCAGCCCAACGCAAGCTACGTCAGCGAAGCGGCGCTTGATCGCTTGCACGAATTGCTCGATTTAGCCGATGAGGCGAAGCTGGATGTCGAGGTCACGGTTCTCGATGGTTGGCTCAGCGGTTTTGTGTTCAATCCTTCCTGGAAAGGCAACCGCAATATGTTCGCCGACAGCGAGGTGATCGCTGCCGAAGTTTTGCTTTACCGCACGATTGCACAGCGTATGGCCAAGCACCCGCGCTTTATGGGTTTCGATCTGGGCAACGAGCTGGGCGTGATGGTGCAGTTCGACAACGAAGCGGAACCGGAGATTTGCGATGCGTGGAGCACCGATATGCTCGCGTTGTGCGAAGAGCTCGCGCCCGGCAAGTTTCATGTGAGCGGTACCGATCATCGACATTGGTTTGGAACAACCGGCTTTTCGCGGCCACATATTTCGACAGCCGGCGGCGTGACTTCGCTTCACACCTGGGTCGAGTTTACGGGCGCACTGAAACATTACGGGCCGCTGGACATCGGCTCGCTTCATCTCGGCGAGTACTCGATTGAATTGGCGAAGGCTTATCACACCGATTTGAACCGTCCCGTATGGCTCCAGGAATTCGGCGCTTCGGCGGAATGGATGCCCAGAGAAGTTATTCCGACTTTCGCTGAAGCCACGATTCGTAACTCGGCGACGTGCGACAATCTGTGGGGCTTTACCTGGTGGTGCTCGCACGACATCAATAAGAAGTTTGCCGAGTTTCTTCCGCTCGAATACGATTTGGGTTTGTTCGATTCGCACAATAACGTCAAGCCCACCGGAGAAGTACTCGCAGGAATTATCCGCGAGCTTCGCGCGCAGACGCCCGCCACCATCAAGCGTCCGCAAGCTCTGGTTTGCCGTGAAGAAGAGTTCGTTACGGTTGAGGGCGAGGAAACGGCGTGGGGGTTTGGCAAGCGTTACATGGACGCCATCGCGCAAGGCATTCGTCCTGCCGTGGTGTTGGAAAGCCGTGCTCACGACACCGATTATTTGAAGTCGCGCGGTATCGAAGAACTGATTTCCTAAATCGAGTACTCGATGAGCTGCAAGTCGAAACACCGAATGGTTCAAGACCAAAACCCAAATAAAATTAAGCGGGTCATTATGAAAGAACAGCAAACCGAGCCTGTCACCGCTGCAGATCGTCCGTTGGAAGTGACGCCCAACAACATGAAATACGGGGCGATTGAAGGCGTTGAAAAGCCCATTTCGCGCATTATTTGCGGAACTCACACTTTTTATACGCTGCCCGACGCTTCCGTTGTCTATGACCCGTTTTTCGAGATGGGCGGCAATTGCTTTGATACCTCGCACGTATACGGCGGTAGCGTTTGCGAACGTATCTTGGCACAGTGGATTCACGA
>JACMOJ010000296.1 GCA_014378085.1 Burkholderiales bacterium
ACCATCACGTTGATCGTGTTTTTCAGCTCGAGAATCTCGCCCTTCGCATCGGCCGTAATTTTTTTACCGAGGTCGCCGTTCGCCACCGCGGTAGTCACCTCGGCAATGTTCCGCACTTGCCCGGTCAGGTTACCGGCCATCGAATTGACCGAGTCGGTCAAGTCCTTCCAAGTGCCACCCACGCCCTTTACCTGCGCCTGGCCGCCAAGTTTTCCTTCGGTACCGACCTCGCGCGCCACGCGCGTGACCTCTGACGCGAACGAGGACAGCTGGTCCACCATCACGTTGATCGTGTCTTTGAGCTGTAGGATTTCGCCCCTAGCATCTGCAGCAATTTTTTTCGACAGGTCGCCGTTCGCCACGGCGGTCGTCACCTCCGCAATATTACGCACCTGCCCCGTCAGGTTCGAGGCCATGAAGTTCACGTTGTCGGTCAAGTCCTTCCAGGTACCGCCCACGCCCGCCACATAGGCTTGGCCTCCCAGCTTCCCCTCCGTGCCTACCTCGCGCGCGTCGCGCGTGACTTCCGATGCAAACGAGCGAAGCTGGTCCACCATCGTGTTGATCGTGTCTTTTAGTTGCAAAATCTCGCCGCGCACGTCCACGGTGATTTTTTTGGACAAGTCGCCATTCGCCACCGCGGTCGTCACTTCAGCAATGTTTCGCACCTGGGAGGTAAGGTTACCGGCCATCGAGTTGACCGAGTCGGTAAGGTCTTTCCAGGTACCGGCCACGCCGGGCACATTGGCCTGGCCACCTAGTTTGCCCTCGGTGCCGACTTCGCGCGCCACCCGCGTCACTTCGGAGGCAAACGAGGAGAGCTGGTCGACCATCGTGTTGGCCGTGGTCGCCGCGCTGAGGAACTGGCCGCGCAACGGGCGACCGTCCACTTCGAGCGCCATGTTTTGCGACAGGTCGCCCTTCGCCACCGAGCCGATGACGCGTGCCATTTCGGTCGTCGGGCGCACTAGGTCGTCGATCAGGGCGTTGACAGAATTGATAATTGTGCCCCATCCGCCGGCTATCCAAGGTGATGTCGCGCGTTGGGTCAGGCGACCTTCATGGCCAACGACGCGGCTGACGCTGACGATTTCCTGCGCGATTTTGTCGCTGTTCTCAATGATGTCGTTGAGCGTGTCGGCAATCTTGCCGTTCATCCCCGTCAAGTCAGAGGGAAGACGTACAGAGAAATCGCCTTTCCTTAGGGCAACCAGGGCTGCCAGCAACTGTTTGGCATCCAGCACTTCCGGCACTTCAACGACTTCCATCATGACACCGCTCCTCAAATTAGAAGTCGCATTCTGATGGGCAATCATGTCGTCTGCAAGGTCTAACAACACAACATTCCAAAAGTTTTCCACTATCAAATACACTTAAGCCGGACGTCGCTATCACGGCCGTGAGGCGATAGATAGTTGCTTAGTTAAAGGCGCCTGCTCTGCCGAGCCAAACGCTGTTTCTCATGTCGCAGGGCAGGGCGAGCGAAATTGGCAGCTCTGCAGTTGAGCTTACGATATGCCAGGACCGCTCTGAAGGCCCACAGCCAACCGCACCCATTCGTGCATACTGGCAACATATTTTCTGCTATCCTTTGTTCCGATGGCAATTTCGCCCGATCAGACTTACGCCCATAGATCAACGTGACACATAATCAAAACCCAAGGATTCTCGTTGTCAATGATGATGCAGCTAGTTTGCTCGCTCTAACGGGCCTTCTTGACCAGTGGGCGGTGGAAGGCTCCTATGAAGTGATGGCGGCGCGCTCGGGTCAAGATGCGCTACGCCAAGTGCTGCTATATGATTTCGCCGTAATTCTCCTGGATGTAAATATGCCCGGTATGGACGGTTTCGAGACGGCTGCCGCTATCCACCAGCGTGCTCGTTCTGCCAACATACCGATTATCTTCGTGACAGCGTATCTTGCCGACGAGATCGACCGCGTAAAAGCGTATCAGCGGGGCGCTGCCGACTTCCTTTTTACGCCAGTAATTCCGCAGATCTTGCACGCGAAAGTGTCAGTATTCGTAGCGCTGGCAATGAAAAATGAGGAGCTGAGCCGCCAGACCCGCGTCCTGGAGCAACGAACGAAGGAGCTGCTGCTGACGAACGAGCGCCTACTGTCAGAAATCGAGGAGCGTCGCGAAGCTGAACGCGAGAGCCACGCCAAGGACGAATTCTTAGCCATGTTGGGCCATGAGCTGCGCAACCCCCTATCGGCCATAACCAGTGCAGTTTCCCTGATCGCGATGCCAGGTGTTGGGCCCGATTCGTTTTCGCGCGCTAAGCAAATTATTCAGCGCCAAAGCGTCCATCTGTCGCGCATTGTCGACGACTTGCTCGATCTGTCGCGCGCAATGTCCGGCAAAATATTACTGGCGCGGCAGCCGATAGATATTTCCGCCTTGGTCAGCGCTTGTCTCGAAACCTTCAATGCCACCGGCCGCGCTGCTAACTACGTACTTGATGCGCATCTGGCGCCGGGTTGGGTCGATGGTGATCCCACCCGGCTTGAACAGATCGTGACGAACGTAATCGACAACGCCCTGAAATACACTCCTGCTGGTGGAAATATTATCATCCACGTCGAGGCGGACGAGATGGCCGAGCAAATCGTTCTACGGGTTGCCGACAGCGGAGTTGGTATCGGACCCGACTTGTTGCCGCATGTGTTCGATGTTTTCGTCCAGGGTTCAATCAGTCTTGATCGTGCTCAGGGGGGGCTTGGCATCGGTCTTTCCCTAGTTCGCCGCTTGGTGGAACTGCACCGCGGCACTGTGACGGCCTCGAGCGAAGGCACTAATTGCGGAAGCGTGTTTGAAATCCGTTTGCCGAAAGGCGAGCGCCTGGCGGCAATGCCAGCGCATGAATTTCCAAGCGACGCGATTGCAAAGCTATCCATACTCCTGATAGAGGACAACGACGACGGTCGAGAGATGATGGCGACGATGCTCGGTGCGTACGGGTACGCGGTGGAGCAGGCGGCTGATGGCCTACAGGGCGTACGCATCGCGCTGGCGAAGGCGCCGGATGTGGCACTTGTAGATATTGGCCTGCCCGGCATCGACGGTTACGAAGTTGCGCGGCGCCTTCGTGCAAACGTTTCTACCCGCCACCTGAAGTTGATCGCACTGACCGGCTACGGCCTCGAAGACGATCAAAGGCGCGTGCTCGAAGCAGGTTTCGATCTGCACTTGGTCAAGCCCGTAAATATCCAACAATTGCACGGTGCGATCGGCAGCTCTGCGCAGCCCCCGTCGACGCACGTACCTCAGCTCGCCACACAATCACCCTAGCTATTTTCTCGATAACTGGCATTCAGGCAAGACGAATGAGGTGCGCTGTCAAGAGCGGACATACTTGCTTCAGGCCGCCTGTTGCTGTCTCTTCAACAAACGGCGCGTGGAACCTTGCCGCGGCAATAGCGCCTTAGCCGTTGTCAAGACTTTCAATGTATTCGTATGACGGCTTTGGCGTTGTCCTCGTGACGTAGCATTGGAGATGCAATTAATTCATGGGAGAAGACCCTATGCTTCGTCGGGGTGTCACCGCAAATTATTCAGAAACAACCGGGAAGAGATAGGGCAATGGCTGCTATGGGTCGTCACCGGCCTGTCGCCGCGGTCGCTGGATTCTTAGCATGGCGACCTGCTATGCTGCACGCAACGGCCGGATTCGGCCAACAGCGGCCGTTCGCTAAAACACGTTAAGCCATGGCAAAAATTGCGCCATTACGCAGATGCCCAGCAGCGCTTTGTATCTTTGGCGATGAACTCATGCCGGAGGAACTGAGCCATTTGTCTGAGTATGTGAGTTGTTTCGAGGTCAGTGAATGATCGGGGGACGATTCTGGCACGTGGTAACAGTCCGAGCTGGGCGACAGTGACGTTCGGGATTCCCCGCAGATTTACATTGGCGCGCCGCCATGGTGAACCTAACCTTGCCCGAGTCCATGCTCGATCGCCTGGCTCAAAGCCTACCGGCTCAATTTGAAAGGAGATACGCTGCGAAAAATGTGCCGATTTGACAGTTCGCCCGCCAAGATGGAACACAACTCAACCGCATGCCTCCCGGCCCAAGATGCTCAGTTTGGACCCGGCATCTTGCTTCCGCAGAACATGCATCGTTGCGACGACTTGTTATAATGAAATTCAGGATCGGCCCCATGCGGCAAGAAAATTTTGTTCTTAAATGCAATTTAAAGATTTATCGATGCGTATTGATTGTCAAAATTTCAAGATGCCTATTTCCCCTGTTAAAGGCCAAAGCTCTGATCATGAAGAAGTCCTGTCGCAAGCAGCACTCATCAAATTGTTACGTGAGGCAAATCAAAACTTACTGCTAGCAACCCTAAAAGCGCAGGATCTGCAAGCACAGGCTGAAGCAGCTAAGCAGAAGCAGGACGAATTTCTAGCGATGATGGCGCACGAGCTCCGCAACCCGCTTTCACCCATTGTCACCGCTACGGAAATATTGAGGTTGGCCGTAGGAGCGGACCCCAAGTTGTCAAAGATTCAAAAGACGATTTCTAGACAGGCAAACGCACTGCATCATCTTGTTGATCAACTTTTGGATGCATCGCGCATTACAACTGGCAAGATGAGGATTGATCGACAACAAGTACGACTTGGCGAAATCATCGAGAGTGCTATCGAAATATGCAAACCTGTCATCGACATGCACCACCATGTCTTGACGATAGTTTGTCTTGACAATGATATCGAGGTGGATGTTGACGCTCTTCGGCTTACACAAGTTTTTTCTAACCTGTTGATCAATGCCGCGAAGTTCACACCACCGAACGGTCAGATTACTTTAACAGCTTCATGCACTGCTGACCAAGTGCACGTTTCTGTAAAAGATAATGGGATGGGAATTTCGTCAGAGATGCAATCGGAAATCTTCGAAATCTTTACCCAAGGACCGCAAGGCTTGGACCGTAAAAACGGTGGCTTAGGGATTGGTCTAAGTCTGGTTCGCTCTGTCGTCGAGGCTCATGGGGGTACCGTTTCAGTCGTCAGTGCCGGCGAAAACGCCGGCACTGAATTTACTGTGATATTTCCTATGAGAGCAATAGGCTGCTAATTACTTTTTCTTGTTGTAGGACGGCCGCCTAGCAGACCTTCCTGTTCTGGCAGCGTCGCACCGATCTGGATCCCAGCATCATCAATGCTGTACTCTCTCAACTCATCCGAATGCGCACTGGAGCGCAGCTTTACTACTGCTATCAGGCGCCGCAGCCGACTTTCAACTTCGATGTATCTCTGGACAATTATCCCATCAGTCAGAAAAGCAGTACCGTATGGACTAAAACGCAGATCAATGTAGCGGTCTTCCAGCTCCGAAGTCATGACCACAGCAACACCAGCACGTTTCAACGCCATCACTAGCCGCAGCAGCGACTCACGGAAATCATCGCGGAATGTCGGAGCTAGGGCCAGCTCAAGTCCTGAAAGTGAATCAATTACGACCCGCGTTGCCTTTAACCGGTCGATCTCGCGTACCAGCAAGTGCACAATTTCATCAATGGAAAGATCAGGTGCACTGGTGTCGATAATACTCACTTTTCCAGCGTCGATCAGATCGGCAAGAACAGGACTCAAGTCTTGATCCGGTCGCTGTTCGAATACTGCTACGACACTTGTTTCCCCGCATCGCGCGCCTTCGGCTAAAAAAGCTGATGCCAACATGCTTTTACCCGAGCCTGAAGGGCCAGCGATCAGCAATGAATAGCCGAGAGGGAGGCCCCCGCCTAGCATTGCATCAAGCCCTGCTACTCCCATACTTAACCGCCTGCCAATCTTTCGCTTAACCGACATCCCGGCGAGCAGCGGCGAAGCTAGTGTTGGAGGAAAAGTTTCAATTCCATGACTAGTGATCCTAAAGGAATGAAGACCGGGAATCGTCTGTTGCCCCCGCATTTTCCTGACCTCGATCTTGCGGACCATCGAATTTCGCTGGACACTCTGATGCAGCCAGATCAGGCCATCAGCTACCGTAAACACTGGGTTAGCATCTGCTTCCTTAAAATATTCGCCTATCAAAAATGTTGTTGCTTCCCAAACAGTCATTGCCATACCAAGTTTCTGGACAAATTGTTGTAGCTTAGCTTCTGAGTTTTCGATGCCCTGGCTTGACATTACAAGTGCCCGGAACGAATCGACAATCACCAGTGCTGGCTGCAATATTTCGACTTCTTTGACTACCCTAGCCAAGACTTCGTCGAGGTCGCCATTTAGCGTTTCCTCGTATATGTTCACGAAATGAACCGATTCGTTAAGAGCGTCAGCGTTGAAAAAATCAAATTGTTGCTGATAACGAAGCATTTTAATAGGCGGCTCGCCTAGAATAGTAATGTACAGAGCAGGCCTTTTTGGCGTTGCGAGGCTGAACATGATTTGGTGTGCTAGGGTCGTCTTGCCACACCCAGGCAGACCTGCCAAGATATTGAACGAAAACTCTGGAATACCACCACCAAGCACGCTGTCTAATCCAGGTACGCCGGTAGGAAGCAGATTTATTTGCAATTTCGTACTCATGAGGGTATATCCGAGGCAGGAACAATATCAAAAAATTTTAGCCAGATCAAATCGAATAGCCGATCAGTAAGAGCGCGGCCGAGCAAACTGGCGAGTTTTTCGTTAAAGTTTTTGAGAAATGCGCCCGTGCCAACTGCGGCATCGGGCGGTAATTGTTGAGAAATTAGGGCGACCACGTCGACAAGGTCTACAGGAGCTTGCGTGCCTTTAAAAGCACTTTTAAGCCATGGAATGTGCTCGCTAGTTCTGAACAGACACCGCTGGTGTAGGGTTGCTACGCTCACTTCGCCAATCAAAGGGGTAAGCACCACTTCAATTTCTTTCCAGTAAAACGCAAACAAAGCTGCGACCTGGTCAGATGATGCGCCACTATTACCAAGGCTGTTTAAAGCATCAATTGCTTGATCGATAGGTGCTTCACTCATTAGAATGATTGCTCGTGTGACATCATCGCTGCATGATACGCTACTTGTTGCAACTACGGTTTAAAAATGCTCTGACGTGCACTTCATAGATGCTCAAAGGCTATAAATCCACGTGAAACTTGAGCAACAACGCGGTGCTACTAACCTTCGCTTCTGGACCGGTGCTCACAGCTACGCGAACCTGCCCTAGATGATGGCAATAGCGTACTTCAACATCGAACGACCCAGACCTCGATGCCCAGCTATTTGCCCCCTACTTCAACTGCAAGATACAAAGCCGTCGAGATCGTTCCGCATTTATGGATTGCTGAGAAGCGCGCCGACATCGAATGTCCGCTTTGGGTCGGAACCGGCCTGTCGCGGTCGCCGCTAGATTTTCGACCCGGCAACCTGCTATGCTCGCTCAACGGGCCGGAATCGGCCAAAAGCGGTCCTTGGTGCGATCGCACTTCATCACTACCTAGCGTCAGGCGCAAGGACTCACGCAGGTGTCAGAGAAGCTATATGACCCGAGCCGATTTTTTAGATTGCAGGGGAATTTTTATGGCTGTGCTCGAGCACTTTTGCCGGTCACCCGACGTCA
>JACMOJ010000297.1 GCA_014378085.1 Burkholderiales bacterium
AATGACGTCTTTCCGACTGCCATGCATCTTGCCGTGGCCGGCTTGGTAACGCGTCGCCTGTTACCCAGTCTTACCCAATTGCGTGAGGCAATCGCTGCCAAGCGGCAATTGATCGGTTCGGCCATCAAGATAGGTCGCACGCATTTGCAGGACGCGACACCGATGACGTTGGGCCAAGAGTTAAGCGGTTACGAAGCGCAGTTGGCGCTTTGTGTGGAAAGCATTGAGCACGCCTTGCGGCCGGTGCAGACGTTGGCCATTGGCGGCACCGCCATCGGTACCGGCTTGAACACACACCCCGCCTTTGGCGAGCGTGTTGCCGCATGCCTTGCGGCGAAGCTCTGCCTGCCGCTATCGCAGGCCGGTAATCTGTTTGCCGCAATGGCCGGGCATGAAGCGCTGGTGGGGTTCCACGCGAGTCTAAAAATGTTGGCCATTGTTCTAATCAAAATCGGTAACGACATACGCATGATGGGGAGCGGGCCGCGAGCGGGGCTGGGTGAATTGCGGCTGCCACAAAACGAACCGGGCAGCTCGATCATGCCGGGCAAGGTAAACCCAACGCAAATAGAAGCGCTGACGATGGTGTGCGCGCAGGTGATGGGGCACGATGCCGCGATTGGTTTTGCCGCGAGTCAGGGGCAGTTTGAATTAAATGTCTACAAACCGCTGATCGTGCTTAATACGCTCGACAGCATCCATTTGCTCGATGACGCCATGCGCAGTTTTACGCAACACTGTGTGCGGGGAATTGAGATCGATGCGGATCGCATGAGTGCCCTCGTCCAGAATTCGCTGATGCTGGTCACGGCACTCGCGCCACACATCGGCTATGACGCTGCGGCGCAAATTGCCAAGGCTGCGCATGAGCGGCAATGCACCTTGCGTGAAGCCGCGCTGGCACTTGGATTCGTCACCGCCGACGAGTTCGACGGCTGGGTCGACGCCAGTAAAATGCTGGGCCCGCGTGCCGATTAAGCAGCGCTGGCTGGCTTGTCAGATGGACTGTCGCTCTCAGGGGTGGCCGACGATGCGGGCGATGATGCGGCCGGTGATGCGGGCGATGAGGTGGTTTCAGGTGCCGCCCGTTCATCAAGTGCGGCTAGCACGAGGTCTGGATTCATCGACTGCTGCAACACTACCGCCTCCGGATCATCGCGATTCTTTACGTTGGGCAAATCGCGGCGCAGCTCTTCAAGTAGATCAATCAGCTTGGCGGCTTTTTGTTCGGTTAATAACGTCACTTTGAGGTCGAGGTGCGCGCGTTGCTCCTCCAGCTTCGCGAGGCGGTTTTGTCTCGTCAGCACGATGGTAGTGGTGAGCAGGGCGGCCAAGCCCATGATGCCCTGAAGCCAAAAAAATGGCGCCGGGTCAAATTCTGGGATGCCAAGGTAACGCATCAGCAGATTGACTGATGCCCACACCAACACAAAAACCAGAATCAGCCCAAAAAAGAACGGCTGGCCGACGATGTGACTCACCCGTTCGAGCAGCCGTTGCCAATAGCTTATCTGCTCGTCAGCGCGGTTATAAAAATCCAGCACTGCGTTGATATTTTGGCGGATCTGCTCATTCTCGGCGGCCTGTGGTGTTGCTGGCTTGGGCGGTGTGGGTGGCGTGGCGTTTGCCGACACCTCTGGCGAGGCTTTCATTCGGGTGTTCATCTAGTCGGGCTCCTTTGGCTGCGGCCATTCTGGTAACGCCACCTAACGACGTGGTCTGACAAGACGAGCTGGCTCCACACTCTATCGCGCGGTCTTAAATGCGATCCGTGCATTAGAACACTCAAGAGTTCGTCACTGAGCGTGCCGCGCGTTATGGTGAAAAGATTTTGCGAAACATAAAACACAAGTATTGACGGGCATTTTCAAACAAAAGTGTCCGGAAATAGCCGTCCAGCGGGGACTTTGTATTCCGGAAAATTCTATCGACGCGGCAGTTAAATTTGGTTACACAACGTAAATGCCCGGTCGCCGTTCGCCACAGCTGGGGTTCTTCGCGTCATGTTTTATTGCCGTCATAAAACCTCGTCGTGCGAGCGTAGTGGGATCACCACCAGTTCTCGTGTACTTCGTCTGCGCGTTAGTGCACGTTGCGTCTTGAGTGGTAATATCGACCGCGCGCGCCTACCCCACCCGCCCACCTGCGGAGACCCCCGCTAATCCTGCGAAGTGTCCATCAAAAAACCACGAAAATGCGAACAAGTAGCGCAATAACGGTAGGCCACAATTCAGCTGATTTTCAACAGGCAGCTGTCCTCGACCCGTCTCGTCTGCGGAGTGTCTCCTGGTTTGTCGGTGGTGGTGTAGTTCGATTCTTCGACCGCGCGCATCCGACGTTTCGGTTTCGTTAGAAATGAACGAAATTCGCGTGCCCATGGCATTCGCTGGCATCGCGCTGGCACTCATGGTGGGTGGCGGCATTTCAGCATTTGTCGCGGTGCGCGACGTCAATCGGTTAGAGGTTAAGGTACAAAAGATTACCGTTGTTATCGATCAAGCGGAGATGTGTTTATCAGCGCTACGTGACGCCCAGACTGGTACGCGCGGCTACATCATTACCGGTGACGTCAAGTTTCTGGCGCCCTACGAAGCGGTCAATCGGGACATGAGTCTCATTTGTAACATCAGCACTAGCGCAGCATCATTGTCAGAAAGCGTAGTGACGTTAAGGGCGCTGGATGGCCTCGCTGCGCTCGTCAAACAAAAGATGGCGGAATTAGCCACGCAAATCGAAATGCGCCGCATTGGCGACATGGCCGGCGTCACCGCGCGTGTCGCGACTGCCGCTGGTAAAAAAATGATGGATCAGATTCGCCTGCAGATTGGGAGCTACATTGTCGCCCAACAGGTTGCCTTGGAGGCTGCGCATGCAGAATCAAAATCGATCATGCAGGATTTTATTTTTCTAATGGTCGCGCTGAGTGTTCTAGGGGTGGGGCTTGGCACCCTGTTTGTATGGCTAGTCTATCGGGACGCTGCCCACCGCGTGGCGGGTCAGCAGCACGCAGAAACCAGCCGCGCGCTTAACCTACAGCAAAACGAAAATGAAGATCTTTCCGCCGCCGTCAACGCCTTACAGCTGCGTGAGGAGCTGCTCGAAGTCACGCTGAACTCAATTGGCGACGCCGTGATCGCCACCGATGCGCACGGTATTGTGAGCCGGATTAATGTGACCGCACAGCAACTCACGGGCTGGTCGGCGGCGGATGCCATTGGGCAGCAGATCGAAGAAGTGTTTAGGATCGTCAGCAAGCTCACGCGACTACCGGTTGCCGTCCCGGTGGGGGAAACACTGCGGCACGGCAGCAAGATCGGTTTAGTTAATCATACGGTTTTGATTGGACGCGACGGATGCGAACATGATGTCGGCGACAGCTGCGCGCCAATCCGAGACCGCGACAATAAGGTGATTGGCGCGGTGTTAGTGTTTCGCGACGTGACCGCCGAATACCAGTTAAAACAGATCTTAGCCGACACCTTGGCAAAGGTACAAGCCATACTCAGCACGGCGGCTGACGGTATCGTGACCTTCAAAGCGCTAGACGGGAAAATCGAGTCTGTCAACGCGTCGGCGATCGCCATGTTCGGCTATTCTGTTGCCGAGATTATTGGTAAACCGTTCATCACACTGATCCCAGAGCTGGAGGATGATCTGAACAGCGGCGCGCTTCACCACTATGCGGCGACTGCCGCTGGGCATGCGAGCGGGTTGGGTCGTGAGGTAACAGGTCGGCGCCACGACGGCACGTTTTTGCCGTTGGAAATTGCCACCAGCGAAGTGGTGACGAGCAGTGATCGTCTCTTTACCGTGATGATGCGCGACAACACGGTTCGAAAGCAGGTGGAAGCGGAACGCACCGCGTTTGATCTGGCGCTTCAGGCGACAAACATTGAACTCGCCGCAGTCACGCGTTCGGCGGAAAGTGCCAATCTGGCGAAATCCGAATTCTTGTCGAGCATGAGTCATGAGCTGCGTACCCCATTGGGTGCCATCTTGGGATTCGCCCAATTGCTCGAATTGGACACACCGCCTCCCACGCCAACCCAGCGCCGCAGCATCGACCAGATTCTCAAGGCTGGCTGGTATTTGCTCGATCTCATCAACGAAATACTCGATCTCGCGCAGATAGAGTCCGGTCGGATTTCACTCTCTATTGAACCCACGTCATTAGCGAAACTCCTCAACGAGTGCCAGTCGATGATCGAGCCGCAGGCGCAGGCCAAGAATATCAAGCTGGTGTTTCCAACGTTGCCGCCGAATCTATTGGCGAAGGCAGACTGGACGCGGCTAAAGCAGGTATTAATTAATCTGTTGTCCAACGCCATTAAATACAACCGACCACATGGCACGGTGGTGGTGCGGGTCGTTGCGGGCGACTTTGGCGCCGCAAACGAATCTCAAGGTCGCGCCACTGGAGCGCCGCTGCCAGTGCGGATGAGCGTTACTGACTCCGGGCTGGGTCTTTCGCCTGAAAAGTTAAAACAACTTTTTCAGCCGTTTAACCGCCTTGGCCAAGAAAGTAGTTTGGAGGCAGGCACCGGTATTGGCCTGGTGGTTTGCAAGCGCTTGGTCGAGCAGATGGGCGGCACCATGGGGGTCATCAGCAATGTCGACATCGGAAGCACGTTTTGGATCGAAGTGCCGCGGGCCGATGCGCCCGCCTCCGTTACCGCCGTTACCGCCGTTGGCCTAGCCAGCGTTAGTGTCGCCGCTAACCGAGAAAGTATCCTTTCGCAGCCGCTCGAATCGGCACCAAGCCTTGCCCCGGATATCGCGCAGACGGATGCGAACCTGTTGCCAAATCAATATCGCTATTGCCTGCTTTATGTTGAAGACAACCCCGCCAATCGAATGCTGGTCGAAGACCTGCTGGCGAGACGCCAGGACATACGGCTGATTACGGCTGAGGACGGTGACAGCGGCATCGAGATGGCGCGCGCCGAGCATCCGGACGTCATCTTAATGGACATCAATTTGCCGGGCACAAGCGGCGTACAAGCAATGAAGATATTAGCGCTGGACGCAGTCACTCGGCACATACGAGTGGTCGCCTTGAGTGCAAATGCGATGCCGCGCGACATTGAATGCGGATTGCAGGCGGGCTTCTTTCGCTATCTCACCAAGCCGATCAAGGTCAATGAACTCCTTAGTGCGATCGACGAGGCGTTGGAAATTCCCACGCCAACAAATTAGCGAACGGGCCTCGCAACCCAGTCTTGGCAAGATCTATGATAAGCACGACTCCTGTGGCAGCAAAAAAATTTGTACCGCAGGTGACCAACAACAGAACTAACGAGGAATGACGATGATGATTAGTGAGAAAGATCTACTGCAGGCGAGCATTCTGATTGTCGACGATCAAGATTCGAACGTGCTGCTGCTAACGGAGATGTTGACGAAGGAGGGTTATGAAAACGTCAACTTCACGATGGACCCTACTACGGTTTGTGCGGCGCAACGACTAAACCGTTACGACTTGATATTGCTCGATCTTCAAATGCCCGTGATGGACGGCTTCCAAGTGATGGAAGCGCTCAAGGCAAATCTGGGCAACGAATACTTGAATGTCATTGTCTTGACCGCGCAGCCTGGGCACAAACTTGCGGCGCTTAGTGCCGGCGCAAAAGACTTTATCAGTAAGCCGTTTGATCTCATCGAGGTAAAAGCGCGAATTCGCAACATGCTGGAAGTGCGCTTGTTGTATAAAAAATTGGGCGAGCAGAACGTGCTGCTGGAGCAAGCGGTTGCCGAACGCACCGTCGAATTGCGTGAAAGCGAGGCGCGTTATCGCCAGCTCACTGAACTAGCCTCTGATTGGTACTGGGAACAGGATCAAAACGGGCAATTCACCAAGACGTCCGGTCCGGTATTGGAAATGCTTGGTTTGAGCGTGGATTCCATCAGTGGTGAGCCTAACGCTGCCGTACTTGACGGCTGGAATGAAGACGAGCGCGCAGCGCTGCACAAAATGGTCGCGGACCGCGAGCCGTTCCTAGATTTTTCGTTTTCGCGTATCAATGCCGAAGGTGTGAGGCAATGGTATCGCGTCAGTGGCGAGCCAATGTTTGATCGAGGCGCGCGCTTCATTGGGTATCGCGGTGTGGGTATCAAATACAACGCACCGGCGACAAAAAATGATTGATCGCGTCGCCACCACCCCGACGCCCACGGCAACCAACGCTGCCCGCGCTGGTCGTGCGGGCGCTGCGGGACCTGCGCGCAGCGCGGGTCCACCGCCAACGCCGCCGAGCCCGCCGCAGAACCGCATCCTCGCCAAACTGCCGGTAGAGGTACTCGCGCGCATCTCGTCTCGCTTGGAGCTCGTGTCTATTTTGCTTGGCACCCAACTGTATGGAACCGGCACGCCACTTCGGTACGCCTACTTTCCGACCACCGCCATTGTCTCGTTGCACTATGTGACAGCGTCGGGGAGTTCCATTGAAACGGCAAGCGTTGGCAACGAAGGATTTGTGGGGGTTTCCATATTCATGGGCGATGGTATGTCAACTGACGCCGCGGTCGTGCAGCCCAGCGGCTACGCCTACCGTCTTCCCCGCGCTATCTTGCATGCAGAGTTCCAACGCGAAAGCGCGCTTCGGAAAATGCTGCTTCGTTATACCCAGTCCATGATGGCGCAAATCCTCGTCAACGCCGCGTGTAACCGTCACCACGTGATTGAGCAGCAGGTAGCACGCCTGCTGTTGCGGACGCTGGATCGATTTTCAGGGGGAGATTTATTGATCACCCAAGAGCTGATCGCCAGCATACTTGGGGTGCGTCGTGAGGGCGTTACTGAGGCGGCCGGCAATTTGCAGCAAGCGGGAATTATTCACTATCGACGCGGCCATATTTCGGTGCTGAACCGGGAGGCGCTAGAAGCGCGGGCGTGTGAGTGTTACGGCGTCATCAAACTAGAGTGGGCCCGCTTGGACCAATATACGGGCTAGCGAGATCACGATACGTGCTGAGTTGTTGTGCATCTATGTTTTGTTAGGCCGCATTCAGCGCACGCATTCGATGGTCGCATTTAAAACGCCCAAATAGAACTTTGTCATCCCAAGCGGAGCATCAAAATAGAACCTTGGCATCCCGAGCGGATTCGAGGGATCTGCTTCTGTAAACGTCAACAAAAAGTTCTTCCACTCCGCTGCGCTCCGGTCGGAATGACAGGGTGGAATAGTTGGCTCTGCAGGCCCGCGCGGAATGA
>JACMOJ010000298.1 GCA_014378085.1 Burkholderiales bacterium
AGGTAGCCCATGCGCTCCGCGCGGCGTTCTTGCCACTCGATCTGGTACTGCCAAATCTGAAAGCCGGAAACGTAGGTCGGCTCACTGGGGTTCTCGCGAATGAGCTGCAGCAGTGCCGCGTAATAAGCACGGTCGAGTTGGTCATCGTCCAGGCTGCCCGCGCGGTTTTCGATTTGGGCGTCGTAATCGATGTCTTTTTTCAGGTCGAGGTAGTACTGCTCGGTATCCGCTGCCTTGGAGATGAACTGCCCGTTGACCGTTTTCAGCACTTCGCGCATCACCGTTTGCACCATCGACAGCAGGTTCTCTGCTGCATCGCCCGGCATGTCTTCTACGCCCGGCTGGAACAGGCACAGCGAATCACGCAGTTCTGCTGCGGTGGGGCCAATCGGTACGTGGATGTCGCCACCCGTGGTCAAGCGGTGCACGGCAAGTGCGTTGATGACGCGCAATGCCATGCCTTTGTAGGTTGGGCGCGTAAACGACTGCTGAACGCGGGACTCCAGCACATCGGAGACGCGCAACACTTCCTTAATGTTGGCATCGGGGCGCAACGCCGAATTTTTCTTGATGGTCTGCCAAAAGCTCTCATAGCTGATTAGTAATGGTTTGTCGGTTGGCACTTCTTGATCAAGCAGTGCCTTCATCGCACTTTCGATGGTGGTGAGCGCACCACGCTTCTCGGCAAAGTGGATCTGCTCGAAGGTTTTCAGGTAGTCAGGGTGAACGGGGAACAGACGGACGTACTCATCCATGCGCTCGTTCATGGTGCCGTAGAACTTTGCAAACGGCGTGAGGTATTCGCGGATCTTGTTTTGTTGGTCGACGCTCTTTTTGAGCAAACGCGCCGCGACCACAAAGCTCACGTCATTGCGATCGATCAGGATTTGCGTAAAGCGCTCATGGACGCGGCGCATGCTGCTTGCGACGTGCTCGAAGCGTGCGCTGTCGAAAATGGCTTCCTGCACACCGGCCACAAAGCGGAACTTCAGATGTTTGGTGACTTCACCAATCTGCCGCAGGATGGCCAGATCCAACGCCAATTCGTGGCCACGGCGAGAGTCCAGGTATTCAAGAAACTCGTCCACCACCAGCAAGATGCCCTGGCCCGGATAGACATCTTCAAAAGCACCCATCATTTCTTCGAAGGAGTGCTTGTTGTCGAGCTCCTGATCCGCCGTGGGGAAGGTGTAATTGACGCCCAGGTTGGCAAGGAACTCCTGCAGCCTACGGGTGATGATCTGGCGCAGCGGCATTTCCAAGCCGCCAATTTCAATACGGAGCACCTTGAACTTTCCCGCGATTGAGGCTGCTGCTTCGGCCACCTTGGGGTGGCGAATCATTGGGGCGTAGGCGGCATCTTGCGCCACCAGCGACAAGACCGACATCAAGTGCGATTTACCGGTGCCATAGTTGCCGACGATCAGCACACCCTTGTGGTCGATGGAATCGTCGAAGCTAAGTTGGGGAATCATGAGCTTGGCGATCCGCTCGGCCATGTCATCTGAAATGACATAGGTGGTTACGAGTTTTTTGGCCTCGTCTGGCCGGTCAGCATCCAGCAGCTGGATAACCGACTCAATCTGTTCGAACTGGATCAGATCACCGTATTTCATCTTATTAGCCATGTTTGCCTCGTTCCCTTAAACTTCAAATTGCCAGTGCAACTACGCCTTCAGCGTCGTAGTCGCGATATTCTGAATGGGTCATTTCGGCGTAATACAGCCGATTTCCGCGCAGCTCGCCGGGCCAGACGGCCACAACGCGCCTTGAGTGCGCCAACCGTTTGATCAGATCAAGCGGGTTGATCTGCAGGCCGCGCTCAAACAACAACTCCATATTGTCGAGCAGCAGCACATCTTCTTTGAGCTGCTTGTCGGCGATATCCCGGAGCAGCTTGCCCGCTGAAAAGCCACGCTCTGCGTGAGGCGTAGCTGACAAGCGGCGCCCCAACTCCAAGTTGACGTTCAGCGGCTGGACACCAAGCTTGATGCCCAGCTCTTGCAGCAACTTCGTCTTGCCGCTGCCGCGCGGCCCCGCCAGTACGATGAGTTTCGTGTGCAGTTCGCCAAGCAGGTCTACATATCGTTCCAGTTTTGTCAGCATCAGCAGTCCCACATACCGCCTCGGCTTCTGGCCGAAGGTGGTCGGGCGAACGGTAGCCGGGAGCTAGCAGCGCATACTTGACGCCGTAGGACATGGCCTTGCCCGGCCCCTTGTCTTGAGCATCAACGCCGTACCCAAAGGTGGCAACGTCGATGTAGTCCGAACGGTCGTCGATGTTCTCAAACCGAACGCTGAACACCGCCTCGGTGCGGTTCCCGTTCTGGCTGACCGCAAGATCGCG
>JACMOJ010000299.1 GCA_014378085.1 Burkholderiales bacterium
ACGCGACCAAACACCTCCGACAACATCCGCACTTCTTCGATAGGCAGGTTAGCTAGTGCCGGCTGGCGCTCGGCAACGGCCGAGAAGTGCAGCGAAAGCGAAACCCCGAGCACCGTGCCAAGACCCACCAGTCCGGCTGCCTTTAGCTTGGCACCCGACTTGGCGATGGTGCGCCCCAAGCCAGTCGGCGGGAGCGGCTTAAGCGTAGAAACGCCGACTGCGGAACGCATGTCATTGAGCGTTTGGTTTGGGCTTTGGTTTGGGTTTGAGGAGTTGCTTGTTTGGGTCACGCCGTCGATCTTTTCCACGTATTTCGTCCTGACTTTCGTAATTGCTAGCGCCCAACCCAACGCATCGGGTCAAACGGCTTGCCATCTTGTCTTAATTCAAAATATACACCCGAGTCTAACGCACCACCGGTCGATCCGACCGACGCAATGGCCTCACCAGCAGCCGTATTTTCACCCACCTGTTTGGCGATACTTTCGTTGTGTCCGTACAAACTTAAAAAGCCAGCGCCATGGTCAACAATAACCAGATTGCCATAGCCACGAAGCCAATCTGCATATACCACTCGGCCATCGGCAACTGCTTTTACCGGTTGTCCTTCATCCGCCCGAATAAACAAACCCTTCCACGTGAGCCCGCCATCCTCTCGTTGGGCACCGAACTTCCCAGTCAGTTCACCTTTAACGGGAAGTTTTAGCTTTCCCTTTAGGCTGGAAAACGCGCGGCCGATAAATCCAGCGTCCGCCACGTCATTTACGGCCTCACCCGGCTTTCGGATGCGCGCCGGCTCTTCGCCTTTTTTTCTCGCCTCATGGCGCCTACCATCTTCGCGCTTCCCACTTTCGCCCTTCCCACTTTCGCCCTTCCCACCCTCGCGCCTCACACCACGCGGCTCTGGCTTACGAGCAAGCTCAATGGCGATTTGTTCAATGAGTTTTGTGAGACGGTTTTCATCGCGCTTCAATCGCCCCACCTCGCGCCGATTTTTGTCAATGTCGGCTCGAATACGCCCCAACACCTGCTGACGGCTAGCCCGCTCGGAGACCAGTGTCGCCCGCGCGCGCTGTTGATCGTCGGCGTTGGCGGCGAGACGGGCTTGTTTTTCACGCGCTTCAACTTCCAGCGCCGCAAGTTGTGCCACCTTGGTCTTCAGCCGCCCGATAGTGGCAATGCGAGACCGCGCGACGTATCCCAAATAGCCAAGTTGTCGCTCCACCACCGAGACATCCTCACCGCTGAGCACCAGCCGTATGGCGTCGGTATTGCCGTACATGTACTGATGACGAATCAGCCGGTCGCGAAGCGTTTCTTCGCGTTCAATATCGCCCTTGGTGACATTTATTCGCCGCTCTACCTCCCCCAGCTCGCGAGACGTGGCCGCTTGATCGCGCGCCAAACCGGTCAAGTTTCGATTGACCTCCGAAATTGATTTCTCCGAAACTTTAAGCTGATCGGCGGCATCGCTACGCGACTCTTCCCCTTTGACGACCTCTCGATTGAGCCGCTCAATCCTGCCGCGCAAATCATCCAGCGCGCGTTTCTTGTCGTCATTGGCAGCCGTGGGGAGACTGCAAAAAATGACAAAGCCCACGAACCACGGGATACTCCAAGCGAAAGTGCCCCAAGGTGCCCGCGTTTGCTTGGCTTTACAACAATGGGTACTTTTAGAAACCGTCGCGAGCGGGTTAAATTGGCGTCGACAAGCGGTCGCCGACCCGTTGTGCGGCGACGAACTTGGCAAACTCGGGAGACGACAAGTTCGCCCGCGCAGTAGGGCTAAAGAAATTGCCCAATTCACTAGGCTAGGCTTTCGCCTTACCCTGCGCCACCACCGCCGCGGCGGCGGGCGCAATTTCGGCCGCATCGCCAAGGTAGTAGCTACGGATGGGACGAAGGTCGTCGGTCAATTCGTAAACCAACGGCACCGCAGTTGGGATATTGAGATTAACAATCGCCTTATCGGAGACATGATCGAGATGTTTGATTAATGCTCGCAGCGAATTGCCATGCGCGGCGATGATGGCCCGCTTACCGGCTAGCAGCTGCGGCGCGATTTCCATCTGCCAATAGGGCACCACCCGATTCACGGTATCTTTCAGGCACTCGGTATCTGGCAATTCCTCAGCCAGCAGATGCTGGTAGCGAATATCTTTGGATGGGTGCTCGGCGGCGTGACGGTCGAGCGGCGGTGGCGGGGTATCGTAGCTACGCCGCCAAACCAACACCTGCTCGTCGCCAAATTTTTGCGCGGTCTCTGCTTTGTTCAGCCCTTGCAGCGCGCCATAATGCCGCTCATTCAGCCGCCAGTGCCGAACCACGGGTATCCAGCGCCGGTCGAGCTCTTCTTGGACGAGCCACAAGGTGCGAATCGCGCGTGTCAGCAGTGAGCTGTAGGCGATATCAAAGTCATAGCCTTCAGCTTTTAACAACTTTCCCGCCCGACGGGCGTCTGCCACACCCTTATCGGTCAAATCGACGTCTACCCAACCGGTGAAACGATTTTCTAAGTTCCACTGCGATTCGCCGTGGCGCATGAGAACAAGTTTTTTCATGTTTTGCGTGGCTGAGCCTTGAAAATCAAGCCAAAAGTACGATCTCAACTAAGTCGAGTTGTTTGCTGAGGCTTGGATCAACAACAACGACTTGCCAGCACTGCTACGGTATCGCCTGCCAGCCGAGACAAAATTGGTAGAATACGGAGTTTACGTGAGCGAGCGCGTCGCACCAAGCCAAACGGCGGAATTTGCGACTCGGTTTGGTCAACCTCATGCCAGCAGTTACCGGGCTTGTTACTGTCGTGCCTTGGCACCGCGGTTTTCACGTCTTCAATCTTATCTTCGTTGTCAACGAACACTGATAGCGATCGAAAACACAGGACGCGTCGGCACCACAAATGACTGAATTTCTGACACAAAATATGATGCTGGTCGGTTTGTTTGTTGCCAGCGGCATCATGCTGATCTGGCCGACGATCGCGAAATCCATCGGTGGCGCAAGTGACATCGGCACACTGGAGGCAACTCGACTGATGAATGCAGGCGATGCGCTGGTGCTCGATATTCGCGACACCGGCGAATTCAATGGTGGACGTATTCCGAAGTCGAAAAATATTCCGCTCGCAGAACTCGACAAACGCGTCGACGATCTTTCTCGCTTCAAAGAAAAGCCGGTGATCGTAACGTGCCGCAGCAACACACGAGCCGGTGCTGCAGCACGCTTGCTGAAGTCGAAGGGCTTCACCAACGTGCGTCAACTCGATGGCGGATTTGCCGCGTGGCAGCAAGCAAGTCTTCCGGTCGAACGCTAAGGACTAAACATGGATCAATCATGGCAACCGTAACGATGTACTCAACGGCCGTATGCCCGTATTGTCAGATGGCTGAACGCCTACTGAAGTCGAAGGGAGTCGAGACCGTCGAAAAAATTCGTATCGATCTGGATCCCGTCAAGCGCGACGAAATGATGGCCAAGACGCAACGCCGCACCGTGCCGCAGATCTATATTGGCGACCAATATGTCGGCGGCTTCGACGACCTTGTCGCGCTCGACAAAGCGGGCGGCCTTGATCCGCTGTTGCAAAGCTAGGTGCCGCTTTTATCAGCCTACACGCCGCGCCCTGTCGCTAGGCACGCCTTACACACATACACCCCGTACCACATACCCCCACCTGTTTTTTTACCCGCAATCGATTTACTATCAGGAAACCGAAATGACCGACGCAACCGACGCAGCACCAGCCGCTCAAGACAATCAGCCAACCTACAACATCGAAAAAATCTATGTGAAGGATTTGTCGTTGGAAGTCCCTAACGCACCATCGATTTTTTTGGAGCGTGAGGCACCGACCGTCGACGTACAGCTGCACCACACATCGAAGTCAGTCGATGACGGCATCTACCAAACCGAATTGACCATCACCGTCACGGCAAAAATCGGTGAGAAGACGATGTTCTTGGCCGAAGCCAACCAAGCCGGCATCTTCCAGATCCGCAACGTGCCAAATCAGGATCTCGACCCGATTCTGGGCATCGGCAACCCGAACATTCTCTATCCGTACGCTCGCGAAACGATTTCTGACGCGATCACCCGCGCCGGATTCCCGCCGGTCCTGTTGAACCCGGTGAATTTTGAAGCGCTCTATCAGGCGCAAAAAGCACAGGAAGCGCAAGATGGCGCAGAGCAGCCGCTGATCACGACCAAGCACTAAACGGATCAACGATGATGCGCGCGCAACCGATTGCGTTCACCATTGCCGACCACAAAAACGCCGCGGCATTTGCTGCGGCGTTTTTATTTGGCTGCATACTCAGCGTCGCCAGCGCCCCGGCATTGGCGCAAGCCCCCATTGCCGACAAGTTGCCCGCAACCTCGGCCGCAACTTCAGCGGCGCCCAAGCAATCCGCGCCACCATCAACCGGCGCAGCTAAGAGCCCGCCGACGCCACCGACCTATCCGCGCGCCGCTTCAGCCGCACCAGCCACACCAGCCACTATCGTCGCCGCAGCCACACCACGCAAATCTTTTGTCACTATTGGTGACAAGCCCGCCATCCTGTTTGACGCGCCTTCAACGCGCGCGAACAAAACCTTCATTGTCAGCCCCTACACGCCGCTCGAAATGCTGGTGAAGTTAGACAAGCTCACGAAAGTGCGCGACGCCGAGGGTGTTGTCGGTTGGGTGGAAAACGCCACCTTAGGCGAGCGTCGTCACGTGCAAATTTCGGCCGCTTCTGCTGACGTGCGGGCGGCAGCATCTGCCAGCGCGTCGCTAGTATTCGAGGCACAACGCACGGTGGTATTGGAAGTTCTCGGATCGCAACAAGACGGCTGGTTGCCCGTCAAACACCGCGACGGTCAAACGGGCTTCGTCCGTTTAACGCAAATCTGGGGCGATTAAATTATGCAGATCGCAGTCCTGGGCGCAGGTGC
>JACMOJ010000300.1 GCA_014378085.1 Burkholderiales bacterium
CATTGCCAACTTATTTGCAAGGGTTGCCCTGATTTTACCGTTGTCATGCTTGACGTGGTTTTCGACACACGCGGATAATCATGCAATCAAACTGAGGGCGTCATGAAAACTCCTGGGCACATCGGCAAGTATCGCGTCATCCGTGAACTGGGCAAAGGCGCCACTGGGGCGGTATACCTGGCCGAGGATACGTTCAAGCATCGTAGCGTCGCCATCAAGGTGATGTTTCCAGAGGTATTAAAAGACGCCGAAGACGGGGAGCTTTACCGGCGCATGTTCCTCAACGAGGCCTCGCTTGCAGGTAAATTACTGCATCCGCATATCGTGTCGATTTTTGACGCCGTGGTCGATGAGAGCATGAGCTACATCGTGATGGAATACGTCGAGGGCGGCACACTTGAAAAATTTTGCCAGCCAGAAAATCTGCTGGGCGTTCAGGAGGTGGCAGAGATCATTTTCAAGTGCGTGCGCGCATTGGCGTTTGCCAACACCGAAGGACTTATCCATCGCGATGTGAAACCTGGCAATATTTTGCACAAATCCGGTACCGACATAAAAGTCGCTGATTTTGGCGCGGCATTGCACGTCGTCTCCAACAAAACACAAGTTGCGTCGGTGGGCTCACCACTATATATGGCGCCCGAGATCATTACCGGAGGCAAGGCGACCGTACAGTCTGATATTTACGCCGTAGGCATGGTCATGTATATGATGCTCGCAGGTCGTACGCCGTTTGAGGCCACCAGTCAGGCGAGCCTGGCGTACCAGATTGTCAATCACGAGCCGTCGCCACCATCATCTTTTCGCGAAGGGCTTCCCGCTGCCATCGAGGATATCGTCAAGCAGGCCACTGCCAAGGATCTTGCCAGGCGCTACCAAACCTGGGAGGAATTCGGCAAGGACCTGGCAGCGATCTGGGAAAGCGAGCACTCTCCGCAAAAAACCAAGGGCGAGGTATCGGATACCGAGCAGTTCAGCCTGCTTAAGACGCTTGCGTTTTTTCGTGATTTTCCCGAGAACGAACTATGGGAAATTTTAAAAATCAGCAAGTGGCGCTCGTTTCCCGCCGAAACTGTCTTGATCAAGGAGGGCGACGTCGGCGACTCTTTTTTCATACTCATCACCGGCACCGTCAAAGTCACGCGCGGCAAGCGGCTGCTAAACGTGCTGGGCGCGGGGGATTGTTTTGGAGAAATGTCCTATTTAGCCAAACGCGAAGGGCTGCGCTCTGCGACCATTACCGCTGGCGGGGAGTGCATCGTGATGAAGGTGCGCGCGCAGGATGTCAATGTCGCATCCACGGAGTGTCGACGCTTGTTTGACCGAAAATTTTTAGAGACGTTGATCGAACGACTTGAAACGGCGAACCAACAGTTGGCGATGACGTAGCGGCCGGTGAGAAAGTGACGGCGCAGCCATCATTGCGGCGCGTCAAATGAAATAGGCGACCACAAAAACGCCCAGCATCGTAATAGCAAGAGAGAGCTTGGCCAAGGCGCCGATCAACATCCCCAGCCAGGTGGCCAATCCGACCCTTGCGGCCTGATTCAGTCGCTGCCTAGCAATCAGCTCACCGACGACCGCGCCCAGGAACGGCAACACAAGAATGCCGATTAAACCAAAAAACAGACCGATGATGCTGCCGATAGCCGCACCGAAAAGCGCGTATTTCGACGCGCCCGCGCGTTTGGCACCCAGCAAAGTCGCAATCAGATCAGCGGCAACGGCTAGCGCGGTCAGCGCCGCCAACACCGTGAGTGTTGGCCAGCCGATTTTCTGGAAGTCGCCGATCCATGCGGCTATTAGCAGGCCCACGAACACCAATGGCACGCCCGGCAGTGCCGGCAAAATGGTCCCGGCGAGGCCGACAACCACCAACGCACCTGCCAAAATCCATAGCAAAATTGCCTCGTTTCCCGTCATGTACCGGCGATCATAGGTCACTCTCTCAGAAGTTCTTGGTAATTATCGCGGTTTTGGTAAAAGCGCCTTTTGGTTGCAGGCAGGGCAATTGTATGGACTTCGCCTATGATAGAGAGAAGCAATCTTTTCTTCCATAACCCGGATCGAGTAAACCCAATTACCATGGCTGCAATCGCTGATGCCACCGCTATAACGACCCGCACTGCGCTCATTGCCAAATTGCGGGCGATCCTGCCGTCGCACGCCTTGCTCACCGAGGTTGAAGCGATGAAGCCATACGAGTGCGATGGCCTATCCGCCTATCGGCAAGTGCCGATGCTGGTGGTACTGCCGCAGTCTGTTGAAGAAGTTCAGCGCATTCTTGCCCTCGCCAATGAAACCAATACCAAGGTCGTGGCGCGCGGTTCAGGCACTGGACTGTCGGGCGGTGCCACGCCGTTAGGCGACGGAATCCTGATGTCATTGGCTAAATTCAATCGCATTGTCAGCGTCGACCCACTGGCACGTACGGCGCGGGTGCAGCCCGGTGTGCGCAACTTGCAAATCTCCGAAGAAGTTGCACCATTGGGTCTCTATTACGCGCCCGATCCTTCGTCCCAAATTGCCTGTTCCATTGGTGGAAACGTAGCCGAGAACGCCGGGGGGGTGCACTGCCTCAAGTACGGACTCACGGTGCACAACGTGCAGAAAATTGATGTGGTCACCATTGATGGTACGAGAGCGATGATCGGCTCCGACGCGCCCGACGCACCTGGCTACGACCTGCTGGCATTGATGACCGGCTCCGAAGGTATGCTCGGGGTGACGACAGAAGTGACCGTCAAGCTGGTTCCAAAGCCGCAATTGGCGAGGGTAGTGATGGCGAGTTTTGACGACGTCGAAAAAGCGGGGGACGCCGTTGCCAGCATCATCGGCGCAGGCATTGTGCCAGCAGGTCTTGAGATGATGGACAAGCTTGCCAACGCGGCAGTTGAGGATTTCGTTCACGCCGGTTACGATCTGGACGCCGAAGCGATTTTGCTTTGCGAATCCGACGGCACACCCGAAGACGTCGAAGACGAAATCGCCAAAATGGAAGCGGTATTGAGAGCTGCCGGGGCGACCGCCTGCCGGGTCTCGAAGGATGAAGCCGAGCGGCTCAAATTCTGGTCGGGACGCAAAGCTGCATTCCCGGCGG
>JACMOJ010000301.1 GCA_014378085.1 Burkholderiales bacterium
ACAAACACCACAAATTCGCCTTGCGTGATTTCGAGGTCGACCCCGTGGATGACCCGCAGCCCCTCTTTGGAACCATTGTCGTAAACCTTGGTGACCTTCTTGAGCGAGACGCCGGACACGGTCAATACACCGACGAATTGACGGCTTTGGCGAGCGAGGGCTTGAGTGCGGTAATCATCGCGTTCGCTTGGCGCATCATCATGCCCATGTCTGAGGCAATGGCGACGTAGCTGTATCCCCAGTCGATGAACTGGCCGACCATCTCGGGTGTCGGCCCCACGATGCCAATCGGTTTGCCCACCGCCCTCGCGCGTGCCGCCGCATCCTTTAGTGCCGCTTGTACGTTGGCGTCTGCAACATTGCCGATCACTCCCATGCTTGCCGATAAATCGCCCGGCCCCATAAAGAGTGCATCAACGCCCTCAACCGCGGCGATCTCCTCAAGTTTGGCAATTGCCGCCGGTGTTTCAAGTTGGATCATCTTAAAAATGCCGTCGTTCGCGCGTTTGCCGTAATCCGGCGCGGTGGCATAACGGCTGGCACGATGCATGGCCGCAAAGCCGCGTGTGCCGGTGAGGTCGGCGGCGGTTGGGTAGCGCGTTGACGCCACCGCGCGTTTGGCGTCCTCCGCGTTTTGCACAAACGGGAACATCAACGTTTGTGCGCCGATGTCGAGTGCGCGTTTAACTAGCACCACGTCGTTCCACGCGAGACGAATCACCGGTGTAGCGCGGGTACCTGCGATCGCCTGCAAGATGTGATAGGCGTCCTTGTAGTCGATTGGCACGTGTTCCATATCGACCACCAGCCAGTCAAATCCCGCGCAGCCCATTGCCTCGGCGGTTGATTCCGCACCAGACATCAGCCAGGTGCCAAGTGGTACCGAAGGTTGCTTGAGCAGTTCGCGGAAGGGGTTTACGAATGGATCCATATTGGCCTCAGTAAATTGGCGGCTCTGGCGTCGGCGAGTTTCCTGCGAGAAAATCAAAATCGCAGCCTTTGTCAGCCTGTGTGACGTGTTCAATATAGAGCTTCGTGAAGCCGCGTGTAGCCACCGGCGCAGGGGCCTGCCATGCGAGACGTCGTGTTGCTAGCTCTGCATCACTCACCTCAACGTTAAGGGTCCGTGCATCAACATCCAGCACCACCCAATCGCCATCACGCACCAACGCGATCGGCCCGCCGACGGCGGCTTCTGGTGCTGCGTGAACAATACAACTGCCGTAGTGCGTGCCGCTCATCCGTGCATCCGAGATACGAACCATGTCGCGGATACCTTCTTGCAGCAGTTTTTTGGGGATCGGCAGATTGCCCCATTCCGGCATGCCGGGCGCGCCGACGGGACCAGCGTTACGCAAAATGAGCACGGTGTTTTCGTCGACGTCGAGTGCTGGGTTATGGATTCTTGCCAGCATCTCGGCGTTGGAATCAAACACCAGCGCGCGACCGCGATGTTTCATGAATTTTGGATTCGCCGCTGATGGTTTGATGATGGCACCATCGGGACACAGATTGCCCCGCAACACTGCCAGCGTACGACCGGCCGTTACCGGATTGCTCAGCGGACGGATGACGTCGGGGTCGAGATTTTGCGCATCGGCGATGTTTTCACCGATTGACTTGCCGGTAACGGTTTGTGCGTCGAGATTCAGGTGGCTGCGAATTTCATTGAGTAACGCGGGTAGACCCCCCGCGTAGAAAAAATCTTCCATCAACTTGTCCCCAGAAGGGAACAAGTTGGCCAACACCGGTATCTTGCCGGCAACCACATCCATGTCGTCCAGCGATAGCGAAATACCAGCGCGTCCGGCCATGGCGATAACGTGAATGGCCGCGTTGGTCGAGCCGCCGAGCGCCATGTAAGTTGCGAGTGCGTTGTCCACCGAGGCGCGGGTAAAAAAAGATGATGGCTTTAAGTCTTCCCAAACCATATTGACAATTCGCCGACCACAGGCCGAGGCCATCCGCACGTGGTTTGCATCCATGGCCGGGATGCTGGTGGCGCCGGGGAGGGTGAAGCCCATCGCCTCCGCCATCGCGGTCATGGTGCTGGCCGTTCCCATTGTGTTACAGGTTCCGGGCGAACGCGTCATTTTTTGTTCGAGTTGAATCCACTCGCGCTGCTCAATGTTGCCCGCGACATATTCATCAAAGAATTTTTTGGTGTGGGTGCCGGCGCCGACCGTTTTGCCTTGGTAACGGTCATTGAGCATCGGCCCAGCCGGACAATAGATGACGGGGATATCCATGCTGATCGCACCCATCAACAAGCCGGGTGTGGTCTTGTCGCAGCCACCCATGAGCACCGCGCCGTCGATGGGGTGTGACCGCAATAACTCCTCGGTCTCCATCGCCAATAGGTTTCGATACAGCATGGTGGTGGGTTTCACCATCACCTCGCCGAGCGATAGTGCGGGCAACTCAAACGGGAAGCCGCCCGCTTGCAAGATGCCGCGCCGGACCGCCTCGGCCCGTTCGCGTAAGTGCGCGTGGCACGGCGAAAGATCGCTCCATGTGTTAATGATGGCGATGATCGGCCGACCTAAGAACTCTTGGCGCGCAAGGCCGCGTTGCTGCAAACGTTGACGGTGCGCAAAGCTGCGCATGTTGTCCGGTGCGAGCCAACGCTGGCTGCGGAGTGACTCTAGCGATCTACGTTTGGCGGGGTTCGGCACGATGTTGGATAGCAATAGTCGGTCGGTTACGTGTCTCAAAACAAACGCGGTATCCAGTGTACGCTGAGTACGCCGGATACCGCGCCAGTCAAGCTGCCAAACGACTGGTGCCGATTGTTAACGACGAAACCTCACGACGTTAGCGGCGACACCTGTTCTATTTTGATAAATTTCTGCGGCAGCGCAGGTACGATCCAAATTAGAACTCGTAGCGAACGTTTACACCGTAGTAACGCCGGTCGTCGCGTGGCACTGCGCGTTGCGTATTCGCACCCGGTAACAGGAACTGTGAATACGACTTATCAGCGAGGTTTTTGCCAACCAACGTGACGCGCCAACCACTCGCGGTGCTCGCGAGTGAGACCGAGGCGTTGACGATGCCATACGACGGCTGTAGGGTATTGGGCGACGTGGAGAGATCAAACTGTGTCTCGCTCTGCCAAGTGTAGTCGGCTGAAACCGCCATCAAGTAGCCGGCCACGTCGGTGCGATAGTTGGCGCGTAACACACCTTTTTGCCGCGGCGCGGATGGCAACATCGTGCCACTAGGAATCGCACACGTTGCACCCACCGGGCAGTTAA
>JACMOJ010000302.1 GCA_014378085.1 Burkholderiales bacterium
ACTGAAAAGCCAGAAAAGTTCGCGGCCGTGAAGGCTTTGACTTCCTGATCTTCGCCGGGCAGTGACCCCGGGCCGGTCCGCTGCACCTGGTAATAAAAGTCCAGCGTGCCGCCGGTGTTGCGGTACACGGCTGAACGCATGATGGCCGCGAACGTAAACGCTGTTCCTGGCACTGATGTCATAGCAAGCGCTGAACCTTGCGTGGCGGCATTGAACGGATCGAAGCTTCCATCAACCGTTCCGGGCACGATGGTCGCGGCCTGTGCGGGTAGCGCTGCAAAAACTGCAACACCTGCCATCAAACCCAATAGCGTCTGTTTCATGTACTCACTCCCTCATAGGTTCCGATTTCGCATCGGAAACGACAAGAGGATCGACCCTGAAGTCTGATTGGTAGGACGACGACTTGCGAGCGGTTAATCATGTGTTAACTGAAAAGTTCCGGCCGCCTTCCAATTTGTGTAACTATTTGTGGTTATTCCCTTTTTGGGACAGCCTTTAAGGCAAATTGCCTTTATTCCGGCGCACCTGAATATCCCGGTGACGGGGCATTTATGACAGTTTTCAGACAAAAAAAGCCAGCCACATCGCTGTGGCCGGCTTCTTGCACTCTTTCCGGGTAGATAGAGTTTTTTAAGGCTTCGGATCAGGCTACCTGAGTTTCCTCGAGCAGCATATCTTCGGGGTCGCGCAGGACGTAGCCACGGCCCCAGACGGTTTCGATGTAGTTTTCGCCGCCGCATGCCATGCTCAGCTTTTTGCGCAGTTTGCAGATGAAGACGTCGATGATCTTCAGTTCGGGCTCGTCCATCCCGCCATACAGGTGGTTGAGGAACATTTCCTTTGTCAGCGTCGTGCTCTTGCGCAGCGACAGCAGCTCGAGCATCGCATATTCCTTGCCCGTCAGGTGAACGCGCGCGCCGTCGACCTCGACCGTTTTTGCATCGAGATTGGCCGCAAGCTTGCCCGTACGGATGACCGACTGGCTATGGCCCTTCGACCGGCGGACAACCGCGTGAATGCGCGCCACCAGTTCGTCGCGATGAAAGGGCTTGGTCACATAATCGTCGGCACCGAAACCGAACGAGCGTACCTTTGAATCCATCTCGCTGATCCCCGACAGGATGAGCACCGGCGTCTGCACTTTGGCGACACGCAGTTTCTTCAGCACGTCATATCCGTGCATGTCGGGCAGATTGAGGTCGAGGCAGATAATGTCGTAGTCATAGAGCTTACCGAGATCCAAACCCTCTTCGCCCAGATCGGTCGTATAGACGTTGAACCCTTCGGTCGTCAGCATTAGCTCGATCGCCTTGGCGGTCGTCGGTTCGTCCTCGATCAACAAAACACGCATTTATCTACCCCTTATGCCCGTCGGGACTTCATTAACCAAAAAACTAATGAAGGGAAAAGGTTAATTTCTTCTAAAGGCGAACAACCGCATCGTCAGCACGCCCGCACACGTTGGGTATTGCGCGCAGGCAATAAGCGGTTAGGCTCAGCGCCAACGATAAGTCTTTAGGGGACAAATATGATTTTCGGTCGCGTCAAATCGCTCGACGCCATTTTGCGCACGGCGGAAAAGAAATCGCTTACGCGTTCGCTCGGCGCATTTCAGCTAACGATGCTCGGCATCGGCGCGGTCATCGGGACCGGCATTTTCGTACTCACAGCCGAAGCCGCACAAAAAGCCGGGCCAGGAATGATGGCAGCCTTTGTGATCGCGGGCATCGTCTGCGCGGTTGCTGCGCTCTGCTACGCCGAAATGTCCGCGATGGTGCCGGTCTCTGGCTCGGCATACACCTACAGCTATGCAGTGATGGGCGAACTGATTGCGTGGATGGTCGGTTGGGCACTGATCCTCGAATATGCTGTTGCCGCAGGCGCCGTTTCAGTTGGTTGGTCGGGTTATGTCGTCGGCTTGCTCGAAAATGCCCTGAGCATGGATATTCCCGACGCTTTCGTGCGCGGGCCCTATGATGGCGGGATCATCAACCTGCCCGCGATGGGTATTGCAGGCCTTGTGACGTGGCTGCTGGTCATCGGAACGCGCGAAAGTGCGACCGTCAATTCGATCCTCGTCAGTATCAAGGTTGCTGCCCTGACATTGTTTATCGTGCTGGCCGTGCCGGCCATCAATATGGACAACTTCACGCCGTTTTCGCCACTTGGATTTGGCGGCATTTCGGCGGCGGCGGCATCGATCTTCTTTGCCTACGTAGGGTTCGACGCGGTTTCTACGGCTGCTGAGGAAACCAAAAATCCCCAGCGGAACATGCCGATCGGCCTCATCGGGTCACTCGCCATCTGCACGGTTTTCTATCTGCTTGTCGCGGCGGGTGTGATCGGCAGCGTTGGTGCACAGCCGGTCATGGATCCAGCTGGTGGCGCACTTGCTCCGGGCAGCAA
>JACMOJ010000303.1 GCA_014378085.1 Burkholderiales bacterium
CAGCACAACAAAAATCTTCTTCAGCGCGCTTACGTCTTTCGGCGAATGCGCCGTCGCGGCCCGCGGTAACTTGCCAAAGGCGCGCGCGGCATAGGCGATCAACTGCGCGGGCATTTCGCCCGGCGGCAATTCATAATCGACCAAGCCGGTGTTAATGGCGCTGCGCGGCATGCCATCGAACTCGCTCGATTCGGGGGTCTGCGCCATGACCATGCCGCCCTCGCCCTTGATCGCGCGCGCGCCCAGCGTGCCGTCGCTGCCGGTGCCGGAAAGCACGACGCCGATGGCGCATTCGTGTTGATCCTGTGCCAGTGAACGGAAAAAGAAATCAATCGGCAGGCGCTGGCCGCGTGGCGCGGAGGGTTCGAGTAATTGCAACGCGCCGTTGAGAAACGCCATATCGGTGTTCGGCGGAATGATGTAGACGCAGTTGGCCTGAATGACCATGCCGTCTTCAACCGCAAACACCTGCATGCGTGTGCAGCGGCGGATGAGCTCGGTGAGAATGCTCTCGTGATCCGGTGCCAAATGTTGGACCAGCACAAAGGCCATGCCGGGATCTGCATTGGCTGGCATGCCGGCGAAGAAGGCTTCAAATGCCGCGAGACCACCGGCTGAAGCGCCGATGCCGACGATTGGGAAACCGGGGGTTGAAATGTGGTGTGCTGGCGGGGTTGGGGTTGGGGTTGGGGTTGGGGTTGGGGTTGGGGCGGCCTTAACGGCCAGTGGTTTGGCGTTTTTAAGTTGTTTTTTTGTGGTCACAGACATCCCCTTGCGCCTAGATTGGCACGTAACCGAAGCATAGTCCAACTGTGATGCTAGTGCGGGATTTGCTGCACCGACAACGCCAGCGATTGATGTCTCGGAAATCGACGATGGCAATCTTCACCGCGGCGCTTCCCGGCGTATTTCCCGCACTCGCGCACTTGCGCTGTTACGCACAAACCTTGGCGTTGGCCAATTTGTTGAGACCTGGCTGCCAGTTGTTTGATCGGCTAGTTTTTTACGATGACATACCAAAATCTACGTAAGCCGGATCAGACTTCAGCGCGCGCAATCCGCACAATTTCTTGCGCAATCGCTTCCGGCGATAAAACAAAATCAATGCAGCCGCTGGCAATCGCGCTTTCCGGCATATCGGGCTGCTTTGCCGTACTGGGGCGCTGCGCGATAGTGATGCCGCCAACTTCCCTGATACCGCATAGTGCGGCAGCGCCGTCACCGTCGTAGCCAGAGACGATCACAGCAATCAGCTTGCCGTCCCAATAGCGCGTTACGGAGCGGAGAAAAACCGTAATGACATCCGGCCAACCGCGCGGTTTGGATATTGGCGCTAGGTGGAACTCGCCGTTGTCGACGTGTAAATCCCTGTTTTCAGGAATGATGAACACATGATCAGGTTTGATTAGCAAATTTTCTGTGACAAGTTCTACCGGCATCGCCGTGAAGCGCGGCAGGATTTCATGTAGTTGGGTCGGCATGTTTCGGATGTGATTGACGATGACAATCGCCACGCCCATGTCCGCCGGAAGGTTTTGCAATAGACGGATATAGGCATCAAGGCCGCCAGCCGAGCCACCGACGCAAACAATCGGGAATTTCCCCCCTACCGTTGCCACGTAATCACCCGCACTTAATTTCCCTCACGTAATCTCCCTGTCATGTAAGTTCAGAAATTTCAACCGCGTTTTTTGCGATTCAAGAATGCATCCAATGATGTAGAAGCGATCCAACTTGGCCCACCGGAAAGGCTGAGATTATCAAGCCGATTCCAATTCAATCTAACTTTACACCTTCAAGCGCACACCTAGGTGGTAATGCATGCCCTTGCGCAGGCCCTATCCACGGGACGCTTCAGCCAAACCGCCTGAAAACGCCCGTCCTGCCTAGACTTTAGTGGACATGATTACACACGCTGTGGTCATGTCCATACAGCTCTCCCATTGATGTAATTGCTGTGTAGCCATTCGCCACACCCGCCGCGGATTCAAAGAAAAACGGCCTACGCGCTTTCGGTGTTGCGCCCACTTCGTTCATCGTCGCCACATCAAACACCCTCCCGTTTTGCATTACGTGTGTGATGCGGTCGGTTTTGTAAACATCGGTGAGAATGTCCGCATCGATGATGATGAGATCGGCGAGTTTGCCGACTTCCAGCGAGCCCACGTCTTTTTCCATGCCGAGGTACTTAGCACCGTTCAGTGTCGCCATCCGAATCGCTTCCAACGGCGTCATGCCACCCTTTGCCCCCATCCACAGTTCCCAATGCGAGCCGAGCCCTTCGCGCTGGCCGTGGGCACCGATATTCACCGGCACGCCGGCACGCTGCAGTTCGGTGGCGGTCTTGGCAACACGAAGGATGTTGTAGTCTTCTTCGGGTGCCATCGCTCGTCGGACGGCGCGGGATTGCAGCACCGCACCCGGCACTTATATAGTCAGTAACGGGTGCAGCCATTCGTCACTCTTGGCATACCAATAGTGTTCACCGTCGAGGCCGCCGTAGCCAACATTGAAGGTGGGCGTGTAGCCGACTTGCGTCTGCGACCAAAGCTGTTTGACGTCATCGTAGGCGTTAGCCACCGGAATGGCGTGCTCGATGCCAGTGTGGCCGTCGATGATCATGTTCATATTGTGCTGAAACAACGAGCCCCCTTCCGGCACCACCATCATGCCCGTTTGGCGCGCGGCCTCCAGCACCTGCTGGCGTTGATCTCGCCGCGGTTGGTTATAACTCTTGACGGTGTAGGCGCCAGCGGCTTTCATGCGCTTTAAGTGGGTCAGCGCGTCTTCGACGCTATTCACCTCTGCGGTGAAAGTAGATTTCGCGCCATACAGAATAGTGCCAGTCGAGAAAATGCGCGGGCCCACCACTTGCCCGGTGCGCTGTAGCTCACTTACCGTGAAGATGGTGGCGGTGTCGTTTGAAGGGTCGTGCATGGTGGTGACACCAAAGGCCAATGAGCCGTAGTTCACCCAGCTTTGTTGCGGCACCACGCCCTGTGCCCCCATGCCGCCGTGCCAGTGCACATCGACCAAACCGGGGATGATCGTTTTGCCGCGTGCATCGATTTGTGTGGCACCCGCTGGGATCGCGATATCGGCGGCTTTGCCCACTGCAACGATACGATTACCTTTCACCACAATACGGCCATCGTTGATGACGTCGTCACCCTTCATCGTCACAATCCGCGCGCCGGAAATGACAGTGGTTACCGACGGCTTGTCGGCCATCACGCTTAAACCAATCTTTAGGCCCTTCTCTGGGTTCGGCGGTAGTTTGTCCGGTGCATCTTCGATAAACGCAAACGCTTCTTTCAGCGGGCGGCTGAATAATTCATCGCCAAACGAAAAATGTACGGTCTGGCTATCACCGGACCAATGCAGGTAATCGCCGGCATTCACTGAGAGTTGTTTCAGCGGCAAGTTGGTGGATTTTTTGCCGACTGTCACCGGGCGCCCGGCCAGCGGCATCGGCGTGACAAAGGTTTGGAAACGTTCACGGAACGCCAGCCACTTACCGTCCGGCGAAAGAGCAAAGTCGCTCGCGAACTCGCTCTTCGCCACAATTTGCTCATCTGACTTATCGCGTTTTACCCGCACCAGATTGTTGACCCAATCGACTTCGCCGGTAAAGACGGTGCGTGTGACATAAACATGCTCGTTGTCGGCGCCGAATTGTGGGTTACGCCCGTCCTCAGTCACCAGTTGTGGCTTGCCACTGCCGTCAGCAGAAACAATATGCACACCCGTCTCCGCACCGTACAGCGGCGAGGTCAAAAAGCCACCGCGTGATTTCACATAGGCGACCGTCTTGCCGTCGGGGGAGAAGGTCGGCTCAAGGTAATGGCCGGGCTCATCGGTGAGCGTGGTTTCTTTACCCGACTTCAGATCTAACACCCGCACCGTGGCAAGCTGCTGATCGTGCCAAGTGGTGAAAACCACCTTCGTGCCGTCACGCGAAAATTCCGGAAAAAACTCAAAGTGGTTTGTTTGTTTGGTCAGCCGCTGTGGCGTCCCCGCCGTGCCCGACCCACCCGGTAGCGCCTTTGAGTAAATATGACCGAGTGCGGAATACACCACACGATCGCCGCTGGGGGAAACATTCACCCAGCGCAATTGTTTAACGTCAAATTTGTCCGGCGCAACTTCAATCGGGAAACGCACCGCTTGGCGTATCTCGCGGGTGTGTTTCACCCGGAACGGGATTTCCTTCGCCTTGTTATCCAAACCCGTCTTGAACGGATCGACACGCCAAATCTTGCCTTTGGCCCACACCACAATTTCCTTGCTGTCAGGCATCCACGCAAACGCGGGGTACACGCCGTGCATCGCCCACGCTTCTTGCATGTCGCGTTCAAGCTCGCCCCACACTGGCGTTTCGGCACCGGTCTTCAAGTCTTTTAGAAACAGCGTGCTCTGCTCGCGTACACGGCGCACAAACGCGAGCTGTTTGCCGTCAGGAGATGGCACGGGACGCACGGCTCCACCCGACCCGCTGACAAAGGCGATCGTTTTACCGCTCTGCAAATCACGGCGAAAGATCTGGTAAATCTGCGTGTTGGAATTTTTGTTGTACTCAAACGTGGTGCCGGGGGTGGTGTCTTGTGAGTAGTACAAATAACGACCGTCCGGCGAGAAGGCGGGCTCGCCCAAGTCTTTTTGCCAATTCGGCTTTTCATTTAGCTGCACGCCGTCTTGTTTCTCTTTCTCAGCGCTGCCGCTGGCGTGGAACAGCCAAATTTCGCCCGACCCTGCCGAACGTGTGCCGGTGTAGTGTTTACGCGCCGCGATGTATTGGCCGTTGGGGTGCCACACTGGGTTGTTCATCATACGAAACGATTCTTTGCTGACTTCCCTCGCATTGGTGCCGTCAACGTTCATGATCCAGACGTTGTCGCCGCCAGCCGCGTCTGACATATACGTAATGCGTTTGCCGTCCGGTGAAAAACGCGCCTGCATTTCCCACGCCATGGTGCTGGTGAGTGGCTTCGCGTCACCGCCGGTAATTGGCAAGGTATACAAATCCCCCAGCAGATCAAACACGATTTGTTTGCCATCGGGGCTGACATCCAAGCTCATCCACGTTCCGGTGCGGGTGTCGATATTGACCGTCGCTTTTTCACCCGGCGGGTTGTTGACGTCCCATTTTTTCTTCGGCGCTTCTTTGGCGGCGTCTTTCGTGGCGTCCGCCGTCTTAGTGGGCTCTTGGGCGATTGCCGCAAAGGAAAGAGCGGCCGCGATGACGAATGTTAGCGATGAAAGTCGACGCAACATGGTTTGTCCTTGGGTGAGTGAGACGAATAACAAGTCGCTGAGTTTACGAGCCTCAGGCACTTTGTGGCGGCAGTGGTGTTGCATAAGCGGTACAAGTCGCTGTGACTAACCCGCCTGTGTTCCTGGCGGCTCCGCGGTGACACGCGCCGCGGTTTTGTGCCGGAATGTAACCGGGCAAAACTCAAGTCACGATATTTGAACTGTCGCCCCGGCGTAGGCCGGGGCCCAATTTTGGTTGGGCGATTCGAGAACGCAACTTGGATCCCGGCCCTCGCCGGGATGACATGCTACCGCTGGAGTTCGGTAGCTCAGGTTTCCTTAGGCTCACGGCGACGGCTGCGACAGTAGCGATGTGAAAATTGTCTCCCCGGCTTAGGCCGGGGCCCAATTTCGGTTGGGCAATTCGAAAACGCAACTTGGATCCCGGCCTTCGCCGGGATGACATGCTACCGCTGGGGTTCGGTCGCTCAAGTTTCGGGCGGCGCGGCAGCGACGCGTGCGACCAGCATGGCTTCGATTTCTTCAACGCTATACCCAATCTCGGTCTGCACCTCGCGGCTATGTTCGATCCCATTCGGCACGAAGCCGTCGCTGAACCACAACGCCATCCTCTCCGCCCCAAACGGACTTGAGACCGGCTCTTAGGTTATTTGGATCATCCGGCTGCACGGTTACTTTAGCGGCAAGCATCGCCTCGATTTCGGCCACGCTATAACCCACCTCGGCGAGCACCTCGCGACTATGTTCACCAAGCCGTCCGGGCAGCGAGCGGATCGAGGTGGGTGTTTGGCTCCATTCACCCACCGGCGCGGTGGCGCGGATGCGGCCTTCGGTCGGGTGATCAAACTCGGGAAAGAAGCCAATCGCCTGCATGTGTTCGTCTTCCAACAACGAATCAATGGTGTGCATGGTGGCAAACGGGATATCCGCTTTTTCCAATAAATCGCGCCAGTAGGCGGTTGATTGCGCTTCGATAGTTTCGGCGACAAACGCATAAACCTCGGCAATATTGGCGGCGCGCTGTGTGTGTTCGGCAAACTTGGGGTTGGTCTTTAAGTCCGGGCGACCGATGGCATCAAAAAACGCCGCCCAGTGTTTGTCGTTGTAGATCAGCACACACAGGTAGCCGTCTGACGTGGCGTACGGCCGACGGTGCGGCGCGATTAGCCGGGCGTAAGCGGTCTCGCCCAACGGCGGATCAAAGGTCTTGCCCGCCATGTGGTCGCCCAGCACAAACTGCGACATCGCCTCAAACATGGTGATTTCGATCGCCTGGCCTTCAGCATTGGGGCCGGCGCGCTCGCGATGAAACAGCGCCGCGAGTACGGCATTGGCGGTGTGCAAACCAACACTGCGGTCACCAATGGTCACTGGTGAATAACGCGGTAGCCCACCGGTTTGGCGCTGGCTGAGAGATGGGATACCGGCGATGCCTTGGATTAAATCGTCATAGGCTGGCCGCCCGGCATAGGGTCCCTTTTCCGCATAACCAAAAGCGCCCACGTAAATGATGCGCGGGTTGACCTTCTTAACGTCCTCATAACCTAGCCCCAAACGCGCCATCGATTGTGGCCGCACGTTATAGACCAACACGTCCGCCTCGGCCGCCAAACGCAGACACGCCTCTAACCCCTGCGGCTTTTTGAGGTCGAGAACAATAAATCGTTTGTTGCGATTGAGGTGTAAATGAATATGACCCATGCCGGGGTTCTTCATTGGCCCGACCCAGCGCATATTGTCGCCCGCGTGTGTTTCGACCTTAATCACGTCGGCCCCCATATCGCCGAGGATTTGTGTGCAGTACGGCCCCATGATCACGCTGGTGAGGTCGAGTACTTTGATTCCATCAAGTGCGCCGGGCATGGTGTTGAATCCTAAAAGTCATTGATTGGCGGGCATTTTGGGGCATTTTTGGCTGGAACGGCAAGCGGGGCGATGGCTTTAAAGAATGCGAGCCTGGCCCGTTTAACTGCTGAAAAATGCGAGCCTGGCCCATTTAGTTGATGTGCCGGCGCGGCACCAACGAACTACGCCTTTACTTCGAACCGCAAATAGTCGACAAGGCGCTTCGCTTCATTAATCTCGTCATGGGCGATCAAGAGATAGTGCCAAGGCTTTGCACCCACCGACTGGGAATACTCGCTAGCTAGCTTGCACCACCTGCTTGCTGCACCGGCTTTTGCGAGTACTTCGGGCGTTTCGATGTCGGTCTTAGCCTTTGTTTCAACCATCAAGATCATTGTGTCCAGCTCCGCTACAAAATCTGGTATGTACTCAGGCTGCTCGATCCCAAATTTGTAGTAGATCAGAAACTGCCCTTTGACTGGCTTGAACCACTTCATCGAATCGCGCTCAAGAACGACCGAGAACCGGCGTTCCGTGTCGGAGTGAAATCGCTGCAGTGGGTACAAACATTTCTGAAAGCCGCCAAACAGCATCTGCTTTATCTTGCCAACCTCTGCCACGGTCTCACGAAAATGGGCAGGTGAAACGTCACGCGTTGCCGTGACGTTGCACTCCTTTAGCCGCGCAAACCCGCCACTCACTTTTACCTCATAGGATGTCGCGCTCTCCCAGAAATGTTGCGTCATCTGCGAGCGAATTTCTTTGGCAATTAGGCGGCGGTCACGATCAAGGACGCTCTCAACCTCGCCCTCTGAAAGATAGGACTTCAGATGTGCGACCATCTGCCCTGCCAGATCGTATAAAAGGTCACTATTCGTGAAGTAGTCGACGTCGTCAAAATCGACGAGCGCATGCACGATGTAATCTTCAAGTCGGGCTTCCTTGATGCCAATTTCCGATGCCAGGGTGAACTGTTCGTTCGAACGCAACATCTGGCCGACGATTTCGCGCTCGCCCGGCTGCAAGTGAAGTCCACTCAGGTCGAGCGTAAATG
>JACMOJ010000304.1 GCA_014378085.1 Burkholderiales bacterium
ATTTCGGTATCGGCATACCGGAAGAGCTCATGCCTAATATTTTCGATGCTTTCGTCCAGGGTGCAGCGCAGGCCGATCATGCCTTCGGCGGCCTGGGCATCGGCCTGAACCTAGCGCGCCAACTTGTGGAATTGCATGCAGGAACGATCACGATTGGCAGCGCCGGCAGCGGCGAAGGCACCACCGTGATGATCCGCCTGCCACTCTCCCGCACCGTGCTGATGAAGGATGGCGCAGCCAGCGCGGCGAATGCTCCGGCGCACATCGCACCGTTACCGATGTCGACCGTGCTGCTGATCGAAGATAATGCGGATTCGCGCGAAATGATGGCCATGCTGCTCGGCATGCTCGGCTACAAAGTGCTGGAAGCGGCCAATGGCGAACAAGGGGTGAAGGTGTCACGACGCGAACAGCCGGCCATTGCCGTAGTCGATATCGGCTTGCCGGACATGGATGGCTACGAAGTGGCGCGACAGTTGAGAGCCGATGCCGCATTGCACAACATGACGCTTATTGCCCTGACCGGCTACGGCCAGGAAGCGGATCGCCAACGAGCGTTGGCGGCCGGTTTCGACAGCCACTTGGTCAAACCGCTGGACATGGATGTGCTGGTCAATACCATCATCAGCCATCAGGAAAAACAGCAGGCGCATTCGAATGGCGACCGCGCAGCCAACGGAACGGACACACCACGAATCCTGTAAAGACACCGTAAAGATATGGTCAGCGCGATCGTGATCCGCTCAATTGTGCCGGTAAGGTTATCAGCCCGGCGGCCGCGCAAAAGCTGGCTGGCATGATCGGCGGCGACGGCCTGGCAACGCGTGAACATCTGTCGGATCGCGAGCTGGAGGTCATGAAAATGATCGCCACCGGTGAAAGCCTGGTGGTGATCGCCGAACGCCTGCGTCTGAGTCCGAGTACCGTTACGACGTACCGTACGCGCATCCTGGGAAAGATGGCATTGAAAAGCAACGCCAAACTAAAGCGTTATGTTTTTGACAATAATTTGATCTGACATTGCAATTTCGCTGGTGCTAGCGTGCGCTGTATCAGACACCCGAGTCTGCTGTTGTCCCATTTTCCTTACCCGCTCTCCGCCTTCCGCCCATCCTCGCGTTGAGTCCGTTATAAATTGCCTGGTCATTGGCCAACCCTTAACTGTGGGGGAACCACTACAGCCGCCATGCTTTTTCGTCTTACATAAAATTCAGGCAATCCACGATACCCCGGCTGCATTTGCCTGCGCATACTCGAGGCAAGCCAAGGCGGTTCTGCAATGCGCAGAACCCGGTCGCTAAACGGGAAAAAATCGCAATGAACATCATAATTGTCGAAGACTCCGAAGTCGTGCGTGGCGTCTTGCGTACCCTACTTAGCCAAGTCAGTGGCGTGGCGCTCACAGGCGAGTTCGCCTGTGCCGGAACTGCCATTGCGGGCGTGCGCGACAGCCCGCCCGACGCCATGCTGCTCGACATACAGGTCAATGCGGGAAACGGCATGGATGTGCTGCAAGTGGTGTCGCAGGAATGCC
>JACMOJ010000305.1 GCA_014378085.1 Burkholderiales bacterium
AGACATGCCCGGTTCGTTCCAGATTGAATAGAGACGCGGCAGTTTCGGTATCTGGAAACACAAAAGCTGCGGTCTGATAAATTGGTACGGCGCGAGCGCCTGTGGCAGGATCAGGAGACTGACCGCCATGAACTGCGAGCGTATCGCGGCGTGTGTAGGAGGGCGCTGACATAGATTTACTGGAAAGATGACTTGTAACTTCTGGTTAAGCAACAAGATAAGGTGTTGCTACACGGACAGCCTTTTGCTATGGTGTCCTATAATTCACAAATCGGTCACATGGAGGTATGGTGCGACATCAATTTTCTCCTATTATCGCGGCTTTGTGCACGTCCCTGCTGTTCTGTGGCTCAACAAGCGCGACAGCCCAGACACCTCAGCAAGTTAAGAAAGCGAAGCCTGCAGTAGTGCGCGCCAAGTCGGTTGGGGTTGCCGATCTTGACAAAGATGGCATGCCCAACCTGCTTTCACATGCATTCATGGTGTTTGACCCAACATCGGGCCGAGCATTGTTTTCCAAGAACGCAGATCAGGCAATGCCGATTGCTTCCATCACGAAGTTGATGACCGCGATGGTCGTGCTTGATGCCAAGCAAAATATGGATGAACCGATCATCGTCGACAAGGACGATATTGATACGCTAAAAGGAACAAGATCGCGCATTCCGGTTGGTTCCGCGTTTCGGCGCGAAGACCTGATGCGGCTGGCGCTGATGGCTTCTGATAATCGCGCTGCCGCAGCGTTGGGACGCAGCTACCCCGGCGGTACGGTAGCATTTGTCCAGGCGATGAACGCAAAAGCGCAACTACTGGGATTGCACAACTCGAAGTTCGTTGAACCCACCGGGCTGGCGCCCGGGAATGTCGCCAGCCCGCAAGACCTCGCGCTGCTGGTTTCGGCGGCCACTTCCTTCCCCGAAATCCGTGAATTTTCAACCGCGCAACAACTTCACGTCACCTTGGGCACGGGTGGGCGCTCGATGGGGTTTAACAATACCAATGCGCTGGTGCGTGCGCAGGATTGGAATATCGGCCTCTCCAAAACAGGTTTTATCAATGAGGCCGGCAAGTGCCTTGTGATGCACGCGACCATCGCCAACAATCCGGTGGTGATTGTGTTGCTCGATTCACTTGGCAAGCTCACCAGAATCGGTGATGCCAACCGCATCAAGAAGTGGCTCGAAACACAAAAAGTGGCTGAGCTGGTAGCCAAAAAGGGGTAAATTTCCCCGGCAGTTAGCGCTTGCAATACGCTGCCGCAGCCGTCTATAAAAACGCGCGTCCGATGACGCCGCGCCGAGCTCAAGTTTGCCTTCACTCTGTCCTCATGCTCAAATAGCGGCATGAAAGTTGGCCTGTTCGTTACCTGTCTAGTGGACCTTGTCCGCCCCAACATCGGCTTTGCAACGTGCAAGCTTCTGGAAGATGCCGGTTGCGAGGTAATCTTCCCCCAAGCACAAACCTGTTGCGGCCAGCCCGGCTACAACTCGGGTGCCCGCGACATTGCCAAGACTCTGGCCCGCAAAGTTCTTGCCGAATTCAATCATTGTGACTACGTCGTTGCGCCTTCCGGTTCCTGTTCCGGGCAAATGAAGCTGCATGTGGTGGAGGATTTATTTAAAGGCGAACCGGAAGAAGCTGATTTTCGCGCTCTTGCGGCCAAATGGTATGAGCTTTCAGATTTTCTGGCCAACGTGTTGAAGATAGAAAAGCTCGCCGACAGATTTGATGGGTCCGTCACTTACCACGATAGCTGTGCCGGTCTGCGTGAACTTGGCATCAAGTCGCAGCCGCGCAAGCTCCTTGCCCAGGCAGGTTGCCATGTGATTGAAATGCAGGACGCCGAAAAATGTTGCGGTTTCGGCGGTACGTTTTCGATCAAGCTCGGCGAAATCTCCACCCGCATGGCAGAGAACAAGTGCGTCAATATCGGCGTGTCTGGTGCTGGCGCGGTTGTCGGTGGCGATCTGGGTTGCCTTCTCAATATTGAGGGCCGGTTGCGGCGCAACGGCGACATAAAAACGAAGGTTTATCACTTTGCAGAAATTGCCGCTGGTATGGCGAAGTAATTTATAAACACCAGCATTGGCGGGGCTTCCAGGCTATTTTCGCTTGGGAAAGCTCGCCAAATGGCGATCCACACTTCCGAAGTGCTCAGGCGGGACACTATGCAAGTACAAAGCATGCATTTCAAGCAAACGGCGAGCGCCAAGCTTAACGACGCCGTATTGCAAACTGCACTCAAAAAATCCAAAGGGAAGTTTGTCGACGGCCGTGCGCTTGGCGTTGCGCAGATCGACAACTGGGAAGACATCCGCACCCATGCCGCTGCGCTGCGCGATCGTGTAATCGACAATCTCGACGCCTATCTGATCGAGTTTGAACGCAACGCCATTCGCCGTGGTGCTGAAGTGCATTGGGCAGAAACAGCGGAGGAGGCGAACGCAATTGTGCTGGGAATTGCGCAACGCAATAACGTTAAAACCATCACGAAATCCAAATCGATGGTCACGGAAGAAATCGCATTGAACGAAGTGCTGATCGGCGCGGGCATGCGCGTGATGGAAACCGATCTGGGCGAGTACATCCTGCAATTAGCGGGTGAACCGCCATCACATATTGTGGCCCCGGCGGTACACAAATCCAAAGAACAAGTGGCCGAATTGTTCATGCACGCGCATCACAAGCCGCTTCTCACCGAAATTCCTGCAATGACCCGCGAAGCACGCGAGCAGTTGCGCAGCCATTTTCTCGGTGCCGACATGGGTATTTCAGGCGCCAACTTTGTCATCGCTGAAACCGGCACGACACTCACCGTCACCAATGAAGGAAACGCGGATCTGGTGACGACGCTGCCCCGCATACATTGCGTGGTCACCGGCATCGAAAAAGTCATTCCAACAATGGAGGACTTCGCGACGCTGATACGACTGTTACCGCGTTCGGCCATCGGCCAGTCGATTGCCAACTATCTCACGCTCACCACTGGGATCAAGGCGTCTGGCGAGACAGATGGTCCCGAGCAAATGCACATCGTGCTCGTTGATGCAGGCCGCACCAAACTGGTCGGCAGCGACATGAAAGACATGCTGCGCTGCATTCGTTGCGGTGCTTGCATGAACCACTGTCCGGTTTACCAGAACGTCGGCGGGCACGCCTACGGCTGGGTGTACCCGGGGCCGATGGGTTCGGTGCTGACGCCAACCTATGTCGGCATCGAGAACGCAGGTGACTTACCCAACGCGGCGACATTCTGCGGCGAGTGCCAGGTCGTGTGCCCGGTAAAAATTCCCTTGCCAGACCTGATGCGCAAATGGCGCGAACGCCAGTTCGACATGAAGCTGCGGCCATTTAGCGAGCGCTTCGCGATTTCGGTGTGGGGGTTCTCTGTGCAACGTCCGGGCCTGTACGCATTTGCCACGGGCATCGCCGCACGGTTGGCTGCGATGCTGGGCGGCAAAGGGAAATTGATTCACTCGCTACCGGGGATCGATGGCTGGACGGACGGGCGAGATATGCCTGCGCCCGAGGGCAAAACTTTCCGTGAACTTTACGCCGCGAAACTGGCTTTGAAGAAAGGCAATCCGTGAGCGCCCGCGAAAATATCCTCGCGCGCATTCGCGGTCAGAGCGGCAAAGCAGCTGCGACAAGCGAAGCCGAACTCGCAGCAGTGCGAGCGCATATTTCCAGACATGAGCGCGGACCGGTGCCAACCTTTGCCATGCATGATCCCGTGCAACATTTCATCGAGGAGTGTGCGCGCCTGACCACCACCATCAAAGAAGTTGCCGGTCTGGCCGACGTACCGCGTGAGGGGGCCCGCTACATTGCCAGCGCGTC
>JACMOJ010000306.1 GCA_014378085.1 Burkholderiales bacterium
GTTGTTGTATTGTCAGTAATGGTGTATGTGTTGATACACTCTTGATCAATGTTGGTGTTGGTTGTCCAATATCACGTAATGGTACACTTATTTGTAATTCACCATCAATATATACACATAATGAGGGTTCATCAATTGGTGCTGAAGCTGGTGTTGGTGCGGGCGGTGGTGAACTATCGCTGTTAGACCCGCCACAACCGGCCAAAAATACTGCAGCTAGCGCACAGGCCGCAAACTGATATGCGGCATGCGCTAACGATGTTTCATTTCGAAGTGCCATTTTGTGTCCCCCAAATTTGTGAACGACCATTCGACCCCTGCAGGATAGCGGTGTCGAATCCGATTTGACCAACGTTCGGCGTGCGTTCGCGTGATTTTACGACTGAACCCCTACATCGGATGCAATTAGATGCACGGTGCGGCAATTTTTGAAAGTAATAGGTGCAGATACTGAAAATGACATTAAGCCAAACTACACTATCGGCGGACGTTTCCGAGCTATTTTGGTTGAAGGTGCCCGCCAATAGGCGATTTTTATCGTTGGCGCTTTGCCCCATTTGCCGATCGGACCAGCGATGGTCCCCGCTTAAAATAGCAGATTACTTTCCGAGTCTGCCTGTGTTCTCCTACTTCGAAAAACTCGTTAATCCATACCCCGAAGCCGCCCCCGGCCCGACCCCGGCGACGTTTGGCGCGTTCATGTGGGCCGCCTCGAAAGGGTTGCGTCCATACCTGCTCGGCATGACACTCTGCACCGCGGCCATTGGCGTGTTCGAAGCGTACTTGTTCAGCATGCTGGGCGACGTGGTCGATTGGCTGGCCAAGGTGGAGCCGTCGCAGCTGTGGCCGACGCACCGTTCACACCTGATAATTCTTGCGGCAATTTTGATCGCAAGTCCGCTGGTGCAAGGTCTTCAAGCCCTGCTCAAACACCAGGCAATGGCAGGGAATTTTCCAATGCTGTTGCGCTGGCGCTTTCATCGCCATATGCTCAGCCAGAGCTTTAGTTTTTATCAGGATGAGTTTGCCGGGCGGGTTGCTACCAAAGTGATGCAGACAGCGCTTGCTGTCCGCGATGTGTGGATGATCTTGGCCGACATTATGGTGTTTGTGCTCATTTATTTCATCACCATGATTGCCATTGTCGGAGGCTTCGATGTGTGGATTCTGCTGCCGTTTGCCGGATGGTTGGGGCTCTACGCATTAGCGGTTTGTTACTTTGTCCCACGGCTTGGAAAAATCGCGCAAGAACAAGCTGACGCGCGCTCGCTGATGACTGGGCGCGTGACCGATGCGTACACCAACATCGCGACGGTAAAACTTTTCTCGCACACCAACCGTGAGGCGGGATACGTTAAATCAGCGATGCAGGACTTCATGCAGACGGTGTATCGGCAGTGGCGGATGATTACCGCCTTCGAAGTCATCAATCAAACGTTGAGTGTGTTGCTGATTGGCTCAACAGCTGGCGTGACGCTCTGGCTCTGGACCAAGGGCGAAGTTGGGGTAGGCGCTGTGGCCGCTGCGACCGCGATGGCGTTGCGCTTGAATGGTATTTCGCATTGGGTGATGTGGGAATTTGCCGCGTTGTTCGAGCATATTGGCACTGTGCGCGACGGCATGACGATTTTGTCGCGGCCGCACAGCATCGTTGATAAGGCTGGCGCAAAACCGTTGCAAGTAACAAAGGGCGAAATTCGTTTCGACGACGTAACGTTTAACTACGGCGGCGAGAGGCGGGTGATCGACGGTTTGAGCTTTATTATTAAGCCCGGCGAAAAAATCGGTCTGGTCGGCCGCTCGGGCGCGGGCAAATCGACCATCGTAAATTTGTTGCTGCGTTTTTACGACGTCGGCAGTGGACGTATCTTGATTGATGGACAAGATATTGCCGGTGTGACGCAGGATAGCCTGCGTACCCACATCGGCATGGTGACCCAAGATACGTCGCTGTTGCATCGATCAGTGCGTGACAACATCATTTATGGCCGACCGGATGCCACCGATGAAGACATGATTGCTGCGGCAAAACGCGCCGAAGCGCATGAGTTTATACAGCAGTTGACCGATCCGAAGGGGCGGCAAGGCTACGACGCCCACGTCGGTGAGCGACGCGTGAAATTATCTGGCGGTCAACGCCAGCGTATCGCGATTGCGCGGGTGAAGTTAAAAGACGCGCCGATTTTGTTGCTCGACGAAGCCACCAGTGCGCTCGATTCAGAAGTCGAAGCCGCGATTCAGGCAAGCCTTTATAAACTCATGGAAGGCAAAACGGTGGTGGCAATTGCGCACCGCTTGTCGACGATTGCGGCGATGGATCGGCTCATTGTGCTCGATCAAGGTCGCGTAGTGGAAGAGGGCGACCACCAAAGCTTACTTCAGCAGAATGGTTTGTATGCGCGGTTGTGGGCGCACCAAAGTGGTGGATTCTTGGGTAATGCAATCGACGAGGCCGAACTGCAAGAAGTGGCCGAACTACAAGACGTGGCCAAACGGGCGGCGGGATAGTTGATCCGTTTGACCTCAGGCTGTTTTTGATTTAGCCCGGAATAGCAGCGCCGCACCGAAAAAAATCTCGATCATCGCGCCGCTAAATGCGGCGACGTGGGGCGGCGCAGAAAGGCTTACCAACAAGTAAGCGGCGGCACCGAGCAAGCCGCCGAGCAGCCAGTAAAGTTTGGTTCCATAGATGGTTGCAAACACCAAATAACGTCCGCCGATGATCATCAACACCGCCGGGAAGAACCATTCCATGCGATAGAGAGAAAGTGCATAGGCGCCGGGCAGGCACATCAGCATCCACACGGTGCTCTCTAGCGCGAGCCGGCCAAAAACGTTTTGCGGATGATGTTTTCCCGCCGCGCCAAGCAAGCGGTCGATAACGTTGGACACAGGGAAGATAAATGCGGCACCAATAAAGAGTGTCCACACAGCTTGTTTGGGTGTGCCATCGAAGGCAACAGCCGCCGCCGCAAGCCATACCAGCCCGGATGTGATGACGCCCGTCGCGCCCCACTGATAGCTGCGGCGCATGTCCTGTTGAAAATCCGCGATGGTGTGCAAAGGGTGTCTCTTCTGGTTGAACGCCGGTTCGTTGAGTGCCTCCCGGTGGTTTAGGGCGAAAGGAATATGACCGTTTCTACAGCCGCTTACAACTTCACCTCAAGCCCGAGGCGCACATTGGGTTTGGAAGGCGTGTTGGTACTCGTAACGGTGCGACCA
>JACMOJ010000307.1 GCA_014378085.1 Burkholderiales bacterium
ACGCGCCAAAGCTTATGAGGCACTTAATTCGGGCAAATCGTTCTGCGGCATGGTCGACGTACTCGGCACGCAGTTTGACGCTTGTTATAACCCGATCAAAGACAGCGCCGGTAAGGTAGTCGGCGCGACTTACGTCGGCTTCAAAAAATAATCAACGCGTGGCGGTCCGCGACACCATTCAGGGTCGCCACATTCGTTTGCAAATCGTGATTGTTAGAGATCGACGAAATTCTGGGGATAGATCATGTTTCGACCAAAACTGAGTATGAACTGGCTGACCAGCCAGAAAGTGGCCACCCAACTGTTTATCGCATTTACGGTGCTGATTCTTTCTACCATCGCGCTCGGCGTTTTTGCGGTGGATCGTTTGTCTAGCGTGACCGCCACGTCTTCGGAAATCTCCGACAAGTGGATGCCCGGTATCGGCCACGCGTTTGAGATGCGCGCAAAAATTCTCGATTTTCGGCAGCTTGAGAGTAAACACACTCGCGCCGAAGACGAAGGTTACATGACCGAATACGAAGAGAAGATGGCGGCCTTGGTGACCGACATTAAGAAAGCCAGCGACGCGTTTGACAAATTAGCCACTGAGGCCACTGAGCGCGCCGCATTTGAAAAATTTAAGAAGTCGCTTGCGCAATATCAGTCAACTTCCAAGCGCGTGGTGGAACTAGGGCGGGCGAAAAAGCAAACTGAAGCGCGCGATCTTGAAGATGGTGCAGCGAAGATCGCGGTTGATGAAACGATCGAAGCACTAGATAAAGTCGTGAAGGCCAGTTTCGCAGGGGCCAATGCCGCCGCGGGAGATGCGCGTGGCGAGTACGCCGCGGCAAAACGTTGGATCGTGATTGTTGTTGCCACCGCTGTTGTCATTAGTCTGTTCTTTGCGGTGGTGATCGTACGCAGTCTGACGCGTCAGCTCGGCGGTGAGCCGCGCGCGCTTGCGGCGATTGCAGAGCGTATCGCCAATGGCGACCTGCGTACCGATGTGTTGGTAAAGGCCGGTGACACCACCAGCTTAGTCGCACAGATGAAATTTATGCAGCAAAGCATTGCCACGATTGTGTTTAACGTGCGTAGCAACGCCGAAGCGGTGGCGCGTGCCAGCAAAGAGATTGCGTCGGGCAATCACGATCTCAGCTCACGCACTGAGCAACAGGCCAGCGCGCTGGCGCAGGCCGGCTCGTCGATGGGCGATTTGCGCGAGCAAATTAAACACAGTGCGGAAAGTGCAACGCAAGCGAATTCGTTGGCGCAAGTTGCTTCCGGTGTCGCAACCAAAGGCGGCGATGTCGTCGCCTCGGTGGTCAGCACCATGAAGGGGATTAATGATAGTTCAAAGAAGATCGCTGAAATCACCGGTTTGATTGATGGTATTGCTTTCCAGACCAACATTTTGGCGTTGAACGCCGCGGTAGAAGCGGCGCGTGCTGGCGAACAAGGGCGTGGTTTTGCCGTGGTAGCCACTGAGGTGAGAAGCCTCGCGGCAAGGTCAGCTGAAGCGGCCAAGCAAATTAAGCGGTTGATCGACGAAAGTGTCGGCCGCATTGAAAAAGGTACCCAGCAAGTGGACCAAGCTGGTACCACCATGACCGATGTTGTCGCATCGATTCAGCGCGTCACGGATTTGATTGCAGAGATCACCGCCGCCAGCGTCGAACAAAGTGCCGGTGTGGTGCAGGTGGTCGAGTCAGTGACGGAAATGGATCGCACCACACAACACAACGCGGCATTGGTCGAGCAATTGGCGCCTCCGGCTGGCAGCCTGCAAGATCAGGCTGAAGAATTGGTGCAAGTGGTCGCGGCATTCAAGACCGACGGCGCTGATTCTATGAATGACGGTGCTATCGAGCATTCACCGAACGGGCGCAAAGAGCCAACCGGTTTTACTGGCTTGGCAAAGATGGCTGCCTCATGAGTAAGCAGTGCGCACTAGCCACTTTCCACTACGCAGTACGGGATAACGCACTTTTCCTGCTTGAAAAATAGGCGCAAAAAATATCGCTTATTCGGGCCATACAGCGCCCACCGATCAAACACAATCTCTGCATCAAAACCTGTCCGACAAAACCCCTTTTACGTGAGGCTTTTATGGGTATCAACGAAACTGCACTGATCGAACAATCACTAACCTCTGCCGGTCAGATCGCCGCCATGGCGATGCCAGCGGGTGAGTACCTGACGTTTCGCTTGGGCTCTGAGGAGTACGGTATCGATATCCTGAAAGTGCAGGAGATTCGTGGCTATGAGCAGCCGACCCGTATCGCTGGTGCGCCGGCCTTCATTAAAGGTGTGGTGAATCTGCGCGGGGTGATTGTGCCGATTGTCGATTTGCGCATTAAGTTCGGCTTGGGTAGCGCGGAATACAACTCCTTTACGGTCGTCATCATCTTGAACATCGCCAAAAAAATTGTCGGTGTGGTGGTGGATCAAGTGTCGGATGTGGTCGCACTTGCGGGCAAAGACATTCGTCCTGCGCCAACTTTCTCGGAAGCGGTGGTGGAATCGACCTTCATTCAAGGCATCGGCCAAGTGGATGACCGTATGTTGATTCTGACCGATATTGAGCGCTTGCTGACCTCAACCGAAATGGGTTTGGCGTTTGAAGCAGCGGCTTAGTCCTATTTTCGTAACAAGTCATTCAATGAGGTGACCGAATGAATATTCTTTTAAGTATGTCGATTAATAAGCGTCTCGGCGCGGGCTTTGCCTTCCTGTTTGGATTGCTGTTGCTGGTGGTTGGTGTCGGTGTCACACAGTTGAACCAAGTGATGGCCAAGTTAGAGGACGTAAATTCCAACACTCTTCCATCCGTCATTGCAATCGGGAACATGAATGAGGCAGCGAATAATTCGCGGCGGTTTGAGTTGCGCGCGATCGCGGCAACTGAAGCAGCGGAAAGAGTCAAGGCGTTTGACGACGTGGTGGCGGCGCGCGCAGTATTTGACAAGTCGGTAAAAGTATATAGCGCGCTAGACCACGACGAAAACGGCAAGCGCTTGCTCAAGAATGCCGTCGACGTGGCGGAGCAATACTTTGCGGCGGTAGCCAACAACCGGTCGTTGGTGATGGCGTCCGATGAGAGCCCCGAAAAGCGAGCTGCTGCATCGGATGCCGTCGTTAAAGGAACCTATGAAAAATTCAAGAGGGTTAGTGCCGCGACCACTGAGCTGGACGCCTACATCATCAAGCGCGCCGCTGATGTCGCTGAAGCGGCAAAAAAGGCCTACGCAAATTCGATTGTGACGTATATCGTTGTGAGTCTTGGCACTGCGATTGCCGTATTCCTTCTCGCGTGGTTAATCGCGCGATCTATTACGCTGCCAATGAGCGAAGCTGTACGCGTTGCAAATCAAATCGGCTCGGGCGACTTGAACTCTACATTTTCGGTTGTGAGCCGAGATGAGGTTGGCCAACTCATGCTAGCATTACAAACCATGGTGGGTTCGCTCAAGAGTGTCATCGGTGAAGTGAAGTCTGCCTCTGAACAAATCGCCACGGCATCTTCTGAAATCGCCCAAGGCAACGCGGATCTATCTTCACGTACGGAAAATCAAGCGAGCTCGCTGCAACAAACTGCGGCGTCCATCGAGCAACTCACCAGCACCGTAAAACAGAATGCCGACTCAGCGCGCCAAGCTAACCAACTGGCCGCCGCAGCGTCACTGGATGCGAGCCGTGGCGGAGATGTGGTCAGCCAAGTGGTGACGACCATGTTGGATATCCAAAGCTCTTCGAAGCGCATTTCTGACATCATTTCGGTGATTGACGGCATTGCCTTCCAGACCAATATTCTCGCGTTGAATGCGGCCGTGGAAGCCGCACGTGCCGGTGAACAGGGGCGTGGATTTGCGGTGGTGGCAAGTGAAGTTCGTACGCTGGCCCAACGCAGTGCGCAAGCGGCGAAGGAAATCAAGACGCTGATTTCTACCAGCGTCGAAAAAGTCGAGATCGGCAGCCGCTTGGTGGGGGACGCGGGTAAATCGATGGATGTGATTGTCTCTAGCGTACAGCGCGTCACGGATATCATCGCGGAAATTTCTGCCGCGACCACCGAACAATCGCTAGGCATTGAGCAGGTCAATGTGGCCGTCACCCAGCTCGACACCATGACGCAGCAAAATGCGGCGTTGGTGGAGCAAAGTGCTGCTGCCGCGTTGAGTCTAAAAGACCAGACCATCAAACTTAACCATTCGGTTTCAAAGTTTTCGGTTGATGACAGCGGGTCGGGGCCTGCCACTCAGCCAAAATCGGCCGCACACGCCGCGCCGACAAAGACATTCAAATTAAGCCCTTCAGCGATGCAAACTCGACCGAAGCCTGCCGTAGCCAACCCCGCCATAGCCAAGCCTGCTACGGCCAAGCCCGCTATAGCCAAGCCCACCCTAGCCAAGCCCACCATGGTCAAGCCCGTCTTGGCCGCGCCAGCTACTTCCAAGCCCTTCGCGTCCAAGCCATCGGCGGCAGCGTCGATTGGCGGGAAATCCGCTTCCTCGCTGTCTGTCAAGTCGTCAGGTGTGGAAAGCGGGAAGACGCATGCGGCATCACCAATTACTGCGGCCAAGCCGATGCCAGCAGCCAAGCCGATGTCGGCCGCTACTGCGCCGAAGAAGGCCGCTGTTGGCAACGATGAGTGGGAAGAGTTTTAGCCTTGGAGGCTAGATTAGTGGGAAGAGTTTTAGCCTTGGACGCTAGATGAGCGGCGCGATGGCTTCAGATGAAGCGCGTCGTAGCGAGTTACTGCGCTAGCCAGTGTGCCGCCGTTTTATAGAGTGAGTGGGATGCATCTGCCGACGAGATTTCGCTGCGCAGGTGTCGGCAGATACATCCTGCCCACCCTGCAGCCGTCTGGTGATATTGAAGTCGTAGTTGGTTAAACAGAGCGTGTGGTGTGGTGTACCTTTCGGTAATACCAGTGAGATACGTGTATCTTGAGGCGCAACGGCTCCGCGGCTTTCCCGACATGGGGCCAATTGCGCAACGTTAGCGACAAAACGTACTTCACCACAAAGGCCCTCGCAGTGCAGCTGCCGAAATTGACGCTGACGCTAAAACTTACTCTCGCTCTGCTGACGGTGTGTGTCTTCGGCAGCGCGGTCGCAACGTTGATTGCGACAACAACATTGCGGAAGGCGCTTACCAAAGACTTAAGCGTCGAACAAGCGTCGGTCGCCAAATCGACGGCTGCCTATATCCAAAGCGATCTGCGCCTACGTTTTAACGCGTTACATCTCGCGGCAGATCGCATGGAACTTGCGTTGATGGCAGATCCGTTAGCTTTGCAGCGGCGGCTTGAAGGGCGATTGGTATTAGAAAGTTTGTTTAACCGTGGTACCTACATTACCGATGCTAACGGTAATGCGATCGCTTCCACACCGGTTGCGATGCAACGGCTTGGCCTTAACTTCATTGATCGCGATTACGTGGCCGCTGCGCTGACGGAGGGCAAGTCGACCATTTCTAATCCGATCATTGCCCGCACATTAGGCGCGCCTATCATTGCGATGGCGGTGCCGATTCGACGCGAAAGTGGTGAGGTAATCGGCGCTTGGGTCGGTGCGACGGATTTAAGCCGCGCGAATTTTTTGGATGTATTTGCCGCGAGCCAGTACGCCGGAACCGGTAGCTTTGCGCTGATTGCGCCTGCCACCCGCACCATCATCACCGCGACCGACAAGTCACAAATCTTGCAGAAGCTTCCGGCCACAGGCATCAATGCGGGTGTTGATTATTTGTTGTCAGGAGATCTTGGTACCAAGGTTTATGTCAACCCGCAAGGCGTGGAGGTGATGGCAACCGCGGCCCCAGTACCGATCGCCGGATGGCGCGTGGTGGCCAGCCTACCAACGGCAGATGCGTTCGCGCCCATTGAGTCGACGACGCGACTGGTGTGGATTGGCTCTACCCTTGTGGCACTACTCACGGGTGTATTAATCTGGTGGCTGGTGTTTCGGCAGTTGCAGCCATTAACGGTAGGGACAAGACTCATCGCCGATTACGTTCCCGGCCAGTCGCTCCCCGTACTCCCGTTAGCGGGCGATGAAGCGATCAACGAACTATTTGAGCGCTTCAATTTATTGACACGATCCATAGACGAACAACGCCAAACCATTGCAGAACGGGAAACCCGGCTGCGGCTGGTAACTGAATCCGGGATGCTGGGGATTTTTTACTGGAATGCGGACGGCGTCATTACGTCAGGTAACGATAAGTTTTTGGCAATGGTTGGTTATTCGCGGGAGGACGTCGAACTCGGAAAAATTCGTTGGACCGACCTCACGCCCGCCAGATTTGCCGCACGTGACCAAGAAGCCCTAGCAGAAGTCGCGCGCACCGGCATCTGTTTAAGGTACGAAAAAGTGTTTTTGCGCGTAGACGGGGCGGAGCTCGCCATTGAGATTGGCGCGGCTGCATTACCGGGGCAAACGCTAAATGGCGTCGCGTTTGTATTTGATGTCTCATTGCGTAAAGCGGCGGAAAGAGACGCCCAAGCGTCTGGCGAATTCGCGAAGGCGGTGATCGATTCGCTGGCCGAAAACATTGCGGTGGTGGATGCCCAGGGCATTGTGCTGAATGTGAATTTGGCGTGGCGGCGATTTGCGATCGCCAACGGCGGAACCGGTGCATCGGCCGATCTCGCTGGCAGTAACTACCTTGCGGTTTGTGAACAGGCGACGAACGACCCCGAGGCGACGAGTGCTGAAGCGACACTTATTGGATTAAAGGCGGTGCTCGCTGGCAAGAAAAGTGAATTCACGCTCGAGTATCCATGTGCTACGCCGGCCGGGCTGAAGTGGTTCCGCATGATGGTCGTACCGCTGCGTGGTCTCCAAAGCGGGGCAGTGATTAGCCATAAAGACATTACCAGCCGCAAACTCGCCGAATCAGCCCGCCTGTCGCTTGAGGAACAGCTCCGCGAGTCGCAAAAAATGGAGGCGATTGGCACCTTGGCGGGTGGCATCGCACATGACTTTAATAACGTATTGGCCAACATTCTGGGGAATGCGGAACTGGCAAGGCAAGACACGGTGGGTAATGCCGAAGCACAGATAAGCCTTGAGGAAATTCGCAAAGCTGGTACGCACGCGCGTGATTTGGTCAGGCAAATATTGGCATTTAGCCGACGCCACCCGACAGAGATGACGCCGGTTTTACTCGACGCGACCGTTTTCGAGGCAGTTCGGTTATTGCGTTCAACCCTGCCAGCACGCATTCGATTGAACACACAGATTGTCGAAAAGTTGCCAGCGGTTCTCGCCGACAACACGCAGATGCAGCAGGTGGTGATCAATCTTGCGACGAACGCCGCGCAGGCGATGAAAGGCCGTGGCGGCAGCATCAATATCGCGCTCGATTGCATGACCCAGGACGCGGCGCTTGCCGCCGCGCCGACCAATCAGGCGTTACGTGACTTCGGCGATTTTGGTATTGGCTACGTTGGTTCGCTCGTTCGGCTAACAGTGGCGGACGACGGGGATGGTATGACCGCCGAAACGCGCAACCGAATTTTTGAACCGTTCTTTACGACCAAACCGGTCAACGAAGGTACGGGCCTTGGTCTATCGGTGGTGTACGGTATTGTTCAACGCCACGGCGGTGCGATATTAGTCGACAGTACGCTTGGTCAAGGCACCATCTTTACTATTTATTTGCCCGCTATCGTTGACGCGCCGGACCTTCCCGTATCGGTGATGCCGCGACTAACTGAAGTGACAAAAACCGACTAAGCGACCCGCTTGCTCTATCTCGATGACGATGAATCGATGATTTATCTGGTGTCTCGTTTGCTCGCCCGTCGCGGCTTTGTGGTGACGGGATTCAGTAGCCAGCAGCAGGCAATTGAGGCGTTGCGTGATGCGCCTGATGCGCTCGATTTAGTGGTTACCGACTACAACATGCCGGGTATGTCAGGGCTCGATGTGGCGCGCGAGATGAGGGCGATTCGTGGCGATCTTCCGATTGCGATTGCGTCTGGCTTCGTTGATGAAACGCTGCGCGCTAAGGCCGATGACGCAGGTGTGAGCGCGGTGATCTTTAAGGCGAGTGGGGTTGAGCAATTCTGCGCGGAAATCGAGAAATTGGTCCTCCACGCCTGACGCGCTGAAAAATTTTAAATTTGGTCGCACCCCCTGTTGTTGTCTGGATAGCAGTGTGTTTCGCATCTAAGTTTAGTGGCGGATCAAAAGGAGTTCCCGTCAATAAAACCCTAATAAAGACGGGTATCTTCGGGCAAAAGTGCTTGTAAATACCCGTATTTATTGGGATTTGGCCATTTATGTATCTCCCGCTCGGCCCTGCCACCTCTTTCACACCTCCCAGCTCCCTCAGCTCCCTAAGCTCTTTCAGCTGCCAAAGCTCTCTCAGCTCCTTCAGGCAGCACCAAACTACCGCGCCCACCGCGCGTGCTGCGTCTTGCCGCCTGCGTCTCGCGTCTGCGTCATGCCGCCTGTGTCCGTGTCCGCTGCGCCCGCTCTCCTGCGTCTTGCCACTACGGCCGCTTGCCTCGGCGGTAGCCGGCCACGCCTTGGAGAAAATGCGAGTTTCGCCGATACCAATCGTGTCACCGCAGGGCGGTCACTGATTCGTAAGGAACAAGGCAATAGCGGGATATGCCGTGTGAATTGCCGTGTTATCAACGTAATCAAACTGCCACACGCGACACAAAATTCCATCATTGCTGAGCGCTACATCTGGCCTTGTTTTGGATGGTAAGGCAGGCAAGTTCAGTCAATCTTCCGTCCACATATTTCTAGGGTTTTTATGAAATCAAACATTTATTCACGTCTCGTCGTAGGCGCAATCTGCTCGGTCGCACTGGTCGCGTCCAACGCGTTTGCCAAAGCTGAATTCGCGTCGAAAGACGAGGCGACCGCGATGGTCAAAAAGGGCATGGCATTTATCAAATCCAATGGCACTGAAAAAAGCTACGCCGCCATTACCGACAAGAAGGGCCCGTTTCAAGATCGCGATTTGTATCTCACGGTGTATGGCCTAGATGGCAAGTGTCTTGCGCACGGGGCAAACGAGAGACAAGTCGGCAAAGATTTGATCGATATGAAAGACATCGACGGCAAAGCGTTTGTGAAAGAGCGTGTGAACTTAGCGCGCGCCAAGGGCACCTTCTGGCAAGACTACAAGTTCACCAACCCAATCACCCGCAAGATTGAGCCAAAACAAATGTACTGCGAAAAGCTCGACGAAACAGTTGTTTGTGGTGGCGTGTACAAGTAAAGCGCTTCTCAGCCGGGCCGGCACAGGGTGCTGGCCGCCGTTGTTTTCCTCAGGTAGGCCCCGGAGATTGAAATGAAAATGTTCCAAAAAATGATGCTCGCGCCGCTAGTGGCGATCCTGTTTGCCACTGCAAGTGCCGCGACTGGCTGGTGGGCGATCGCGCAGCAAGAAGCCGCGCTGGAGCAGCTTTCGCAGAAGTATTTAGAAGCGCGGCGATTGTCTAACCAACTTCGATTTCAGCTGGCAACGGCGCGTGCAGATGGGTACTGGTTATTCACCGTCCAATCCAACTTTGATGAGGCAAAAGCCAAGGCCGAGCGGACCAAGATAACTGCGGGTTTGACGGAGAGCGCAAAGATAGTCGATGACGTGCAGAAGCGTGTCGTAGAACTGGATGACGCCATCTTCAAGAGCGCCACTAAATTGATCAACGCATACAACAAGAAAGCGGATATGGCCATCGACATGGCCTCGGTCGATATTAATACGGGCATTGCCGCGATGATGTCGGCCGATGACCAGTACAAAGCCACGATCGCCAGCGTAGAAGTCATGGCTAAAGCCGTTTCAAAGGCGGCGGCTGACCATCTGGAAGCTGCGAGTAAGCTCGCGGCACGATCCAAGCTAATCATGATGATCTCCGGTGGAATTGCATCGTTCGCAGCGTTGATTCTTGCGTGGATAATTTCGCGTCGCTTTACGCAGCGCATTGGCGTTGTGATCGATGCGTCGAATCGCCTGGCTGACAATGACCTGAGCGTAAAAATTCACGATGATGGCAAGGATGAAGTCGCGCAAGTTGCAACTGCATTGGAGCGCATGCGGGTTGAGATGGCTTCCATCATTGCCAACATTCACATGGCGAGCGAGAACGTATCCACCGCGTCGTCTGAGATTGCGCAAGGCAACGCCGATCTATCCTCTAGAACTGAAAGCCAGGCGGGGTCGTTGCAGCAGACCGCCTCCTCGGTTGAGCAACTAACCGGCACGGTGCGCAACAGCGCGGACAACGCTAAACAAGCATCGGTGCTTGCTGCGTCGGCATCGAGTGTTGCGATGAAGGGTGGGGACGCGGTGAATCAGGTCGTCAGCACCATGAGTGAAATTCAAGATTCGTCAAAGAAAATTTCGGACATCATTGGTGTCATCGACGGCATTGCGTTCCAAACCAATATCCTGGCCTTGAATGCGGCCGTGGAAGCGGCGCGTGCTGGCGAGCAGGGGCGCGGGTTTGCGGTCGTTGCTGGGGAAGTCCGCGTACTCGCACAGCGTAGCGCGCAAGCCGCAAAGGAAATCAAAGTGCTGATTTCTAACAGCGTGGATAAGGTAAATTCAGGTACGCGGCAAGTGGCGGATGCCGGTGCGACCATGCAAGAGATTGTCGCCCAAGTGAAGCGAGTCAACAACCTGATTGAGGAAATTACCGCTGCCACCACTGAGCAAGCGGGTGGGATTGAGCAGGTGAATCAAGCGGTGACTAGTCTGGATCAAGTGACACAACAAAACGCGGCATTGGTTGAGCAAAGCGCCGCCGCCGCCGCTAGTTTGAAGGATCAAGCGTTGGCGCTAAATGAAGCCGTTAGCGTCTTTAAGCTTCACCGCCACACAGCATAAACAATCAAGCCATGCCGCGCATCCCACGCGGCTACGGCAACAAAAATCTCTAAGACAACTTACAGCAACCACACTTACGCGGCGTCATGATGAGAACACAAACGAATACTTCTAAATCCAAAAAGGCCTACGGCATCGGCATCGGCATCGACAGCGAAATTGCGAATGAAGCTGAGCTGGAGCTCTATTTTTGTGACATATCGCCTGTCGAGCACGCGTCGTTGTTAGCGACAGTCGACACGAATATCGACGCCGCGTCGATGTCGCTATTGTTGCAAGGGGCTTGGCATTCGCATGCGATGGCGGTGGCGGTTGCTGCGCCCGCAGCGCACTAGCAGGTTTCGTTTCAAAGCAGTTGGGGCTAGGGTCGGCGCAGTGGATGGACCTTTTAGGCCTCGCGCTAGGCTTAAAAGCCTCGCTGTCTCCGCTGTCCTGCCCCTGCCGTCCTGTCTCCTGCTACTCGCGCTGTTGGCGCGGTAGCGTCACCCAAAATTTTGCGCCGGTACCCGTCA
>JACMOJ010000308.1 GCA_014378085.1 Burkholderiales bacterium
ATTCAATCGGCACTCACGGGGCACCTAGTGTTGTCGACGTTACACACCAACGACGCGCCGACGGCGGTCACGCGGCTACTGGACCTCGGCGTGCCAGCGTATTTGTTTAACTCCACCGTGCTCGGCATAATGGCCCAGCGTTTGGTGCGTACGCTGTGTCCGCACTGTAAACAAAAAGTCCCCTTTAGTGAGCCGACCCAACACCAACTTTGGCACTCGCTGGTGTCGCCTTGGAAGGGGGAGCCCCCTAAAGAGGTGTATCGCCCGGTGGGTTGTCTCGAGTGCCGCAATACCGGCTACATGGGCCGCATGGGTATCTACGAAATCCTGCTGATGAACAACGAGCTGAAAAAGTTGGTCAATGAACACGCCGATATTGTTTCCATCACCGAGCAAGCCTACAAGTCCGGTATGAAGCCGCTGAGGCTTTCTGGTGCGATGAAGGTGGCGCAAGGCCTGACGACTATCGACGAAGTGCTGAAGGTCGCGCCGTTGGCAAACTAGCGTCAAGGCGTTGCTTGATAGGCGCGGTATATTCAAGAGCGTTGTGCTCAAAAGCGTTATGTTCAAAAGCGTTATGCTCAAAACACTCACCCTAAACCATGACTGATTCTCTTCCCAATACCGACCAATCACCTACCGCTCGAAGGGCCCTCGTCGTCGAGGACGATCCTTATATCGGAAGATTGCTTAAATTTGTGCTTGAGAAAGAGTCGTTTGAGGTTTTACTCGCGTCCGATGGACGCGCAGGCGCAGAAGCGATCGCTTCCGAAACCTCGCTGGCGGTGATCGTGCTTGACGTGATGTTGCCTTTTGTGAACGGCTACGAATTATTGCAGCAGGCGCGGTCGACGCCGCATCGTAAAGACGTTCCCATCATCATGCTGACGGCTAAGTCGCAGGAAGGCGACGTCGTACGCGCATTAGATCTCGGCGCGAACGATCACCTAGTCAAGCCGTTTCAGCCTAACGAGCTAAAAGCACGGATTCGCCGATTGGTGAAATGATGGTAATGGGCTTCGTAAAGACTCGCTTGTTTTGGCCGTTAGCCGTGTTGTTGTCTGTGTTCAGTTTGACGCTACGGGCCGCCGAGTCCGATAAATTAGAAATTTCGTTGACGTTATCGAGCACTCGCGAATCGTTGACCAATAACCAAGCAGATTGGAATGACGACACCGCCACGATCACGTTGTCACGGCAGCTCAAACCGATTGCCTATCTCGTCGCGCGGGAGACAGCGCGGTTTGCTTTGAAGGATCGCGAAATCGGTGGCGGCGGTGTGCTGCGACCAACAAAATCGATTACTGTTGAATTGGAAGCGACCACGAGCGACACACACCGCGTTCTGCCAAAGACGGCCTTTGGGGGGCAGGCGACATTTGCGCTTAACGATGGCTGGGTCGTCGGCGGTGGCATGGTTCGACGTCGCTACAACACCAGCAACGCGACGATTTCGAATGTCGCCATCGACCGCTACGAAGGTGCATGGCGGTTCGGCTATACGGGTTATCTCGCGAAAGCGACTGCGACGGCATATTCGTCGAGTCATCGTTTCTCGACGAATTACTACATGAACGATGCGTTTAGCTTGGGGCTCTCGACTTCTTACGGCATAGAGCTTGAGAATTTGCCAAATCTCGGGATCCGCAGCTATCGAACTAGGAGCCAAAACGTGAGCGCCCATTGGGCGGTGACACCGGATACGGCATTGATCTGCGAGCTCACGCAACAATCGCAAGGAGACTTTTTCACACGTCGCGGAGTACGCCTTGCAGCACGAATCAGATTTTGAGCCGGTCGTAGTCGCCGCAATTGTCACAGCGGCGATAGCGCTGCTACTGTCGACGGTGATGGCCTTGCTGATTATCGGTGTCCGCCTCTGGCGCCGGAGTGTCGAGCGACGCAAGCTGCGGTTTGTCGCGAAGTGGGAGCCGGTTTTGCTGGAAGCCATGGAAGGCGCGGTGGCGGTACGGCTGCCCAAGCTTTCGAAGTTGGAGCTGACGTTTTTTCTGGAACTGTGGACGCACCTTCAGGAAGCGACTCGTGGAAGTGCTACCGAGAACTTGAACGCATTTCTTGCGCAGAATATTTCGGTAGCGCAGCTAACCGCCGCCATTGAAAAGCGTGATGTTCGGTCCATCGTCATTACGTTAACAGCACTCGGTCACCTTCGGTGTCGTGAGGCAATTGCACCTTTGCTGCGGTGCGTGCTGGATCCCAGCCCAGTCGTGTCCTTTGCGGCTTTGCGCGCGGTGTTGCGTATTGACGCGCCGGCTACCCTCTCCGCGTTGGTGCCAGCGATGCTTAACCGACAGGATTGGCCAATTTCTCGGCTGCTAAACATTTGCGGTGAACTTGGGGCAAACGTGGTGACCGAACCGCTCCTCCAGCGGCTGACGACAGCAGCGCCCGCCGAGGCAATTCGCCTCCTTTCGTTGTTGACGCTAGGGCATTCCGAGCGTACGGAACCCGCGGTACGTCAATGGCTTGTCTCGCAACACGATCCAGAGATTCTTGCGGCGGCGTTTGAATTTACCCGCGCTCCCCAAGATCTTTCGCGCCTTGAAATCGCCACATCGCATCGCGATTGGCGGGTGCGCGTCGCGGCGGCCAAGGCGCTCGGGGAAATCGGCAATGCGATCGCATTTCAGCTCGTTGTGAAACTATTAAGCGATCCCACTTGGTGGGTTCGCCATAGCGCCGCACGCGCGCTGACTGCCATGCTCGGTGCAGCACACCCTAAGTTGCTGGCGCTTTGTGACACAAACGAGGACCCATTTGCGCGGGATATCCTCCGGCAGGCGATGGCGGAGGCAGGGTGACACTTTTCGTCGATACCGTTCAATGGATGTTCTTGGCGTATTTTGTAGCAATTAATCTCGGTTACCTGTCGTTGAGTGTATTGGCGATTTTTGCATTAAGGCGTAGCGTCGCTGGGCGTGTGCTGGCAAACTTGCCGCAGTCCTACTCGGGAATCGAGCCGGCCGTTTCGATTATTGTTCCGGCCTACAACGAGGCGGCGACCATTGCCACCTCGATTCGATCATTGCTTCAGCTGGACTACCCTGAATTTGAAGTGGTGGTGGTAAACGACGGCTCGCGCGACGACACGCTGGAAACATTGGTGCGCGAATTTTCGCTTGAGGTGTTTCCGGCTGCCTACTGGACGAGGCTTAAGACGGCTCCCGTCAAAATAATCTATCGCTCGCGCCAGTATCCAAACCTGCGTGTAATCGACAAAGTTAATGGAGGCAAGGCAGACGCGCTAAACGTCGGCATTAGCGCTGCACAGTTTTCGCTTTTTTGTGCAATTGATGCGGATTCAATTTTGCAGCGGAATAGCCTTCGGCGCGTGATGGAGCCATTTCTTGAGGATCCGACGACGCTTGCTTCAGGCGGTACGGTTCGCGTTGCAAACGGTTGCGAAGTTAAAGACGGTTTTCTCGTCCGTGTGGGCCTGCCCCGGAAGTTGCTGCCCCTGCTACAGATTGTCGAGTATTTGCGAGCATTTTTATTCGGTCGGCTTGGCTGGGCAGCGATCGATTCCGTGCTGATTATTTCTGGTGCCTTCGGTGTATTTAAAAAAGAGGTCGTGATCGAGGCGGGTGGGTACGCCAGCGGCTCGCTGGGTGAGGATATGGAACTTATCGTACGTCTACATCGACGTTATCGTCAACGCGGTCTTCCGTACGCCATTCACTTCATACCAGAGCCAGTTTGCTGGACCGAAGCACCGGAATCGCTTGCCGTGTTGAAATCCCAGCGGGTTCGGTGGCAGCGCGGGCTGGCGGAAAGTTTGTCGGCCCACCGTTCGCTTTGTTTGAGCCGACGTGGCGGTGTCCCGGGTTGGATCGCATTCCCGTTTATGACCGTCTTTGAGTGGTGGGGGCCGCTGCTGGAGGTTGTTGGATACGCATTTATGGTCTATTTGGTTGTCGCAGGCCATATCGCCTTGGAAATTTTTTTGATCTTTATGGCGATGGCGTTTTTGCTTGGATTTGCGCTTTCCCTCAGCGCGTTGTTGTTGGAGGAGCTCACCTTCCACTTGTATCCACGCTTCCCGCAAATTTTGCGCTTAGCATTTGCGGCGATGATTGAGAATATTGGATTTCGCCAACTCGTTTCAGTTTGGCGTCTTATGGGGCTTGTTCAGTGGTTGTTTGGGGCAAAGGCGCGTTGGGGCGAAATGGCTCGCTCGGGCGAATGGCAGACTAAGGAATCCAAATAGTGCGTAGCTATCCAAAGAGTCTTCGACTACCGTATGTCATCGGCGGGGCACTGTTGCTAGCCGCGCTGGTTTTCTCCATTCAATATGATGTCTATCGTGGATTTTCGCTGCTGAGGTTAAAAGCCGCAGAGCAACACCAGATTGGAGAAACGATTAATGTGCTGTCTTCCGTACGCGCCGCATTCGTGGACATGGAGACTAGTGTCGGTGGCTTTATTCTGACCGGAAACGAGAGCCTTCTCGATCCGCTCGAAAGCGGAGAGCGTAGTTATGTGCTCGCAATAAACGCGGCTGAGAAGAAAATGCAGGATGAAGTACAGCGTACTCTCCTGCAAAAAATCAAGTCTTTGGTTGAAAGATGGCAGCGAGAACACGCGCAGCCGCTGATTGCACAGCGCCGAGACGCACGCACCAGCGCAACGGTTTCAGCAACACAGACTGCGTCGAGCAACACGCAGGGTAAGGCCATTGCTGAAGAAGTTCTCCGCACTATCAAACAGATTGTCGATCAAGATGCCCGGTTGTCGATTATAAAAAATGGCGAATTGGTCACCTTGCAGGAGCGCATCGAATCCGAGTTGGCGCGACTTGCTGGTGCGGTGCTGTTTGTGGTTTTTCTGCTTTCTTCAATAGTGTTGCGTACGTTTCGCACTGCCGATGAGCGAACACGCGCGCTACAGAAGGAAGTCGTCACGCGCCGCGTTGCAGAGCAGCACGCAATTGATGGTGAACTGCGTAACGAGGCCTTAATCGAAAGTCTCGCAGAAGGCGTAGCGATCACGGACAATCTGGGAAGAATCGTTTACTCAAACCGGCGGCTGGCTGAAATGTTTGGTTACGCTGCTGGCGGATTGGACGGCAAAGATTTGTACTTGTTGCTAGCCCCCGACGATCGGGCGCATATATTGGGACTGCTTTCACTGGGAAGCAATCCACAGCAGGCGCCGGGGCGTGTTTCATTGGAGACGGTGGGCAAACATCTTTCTGGGAATACCTTTCCAGCGGAGATTTCTTTTAGTCAATACGCCACCGATCAAGGGCTATTCGTTGCCGCGGTAATACGCGACATCAGTCGACGACAACAAGCCGAGTCTCATCTGCGGCAGGCGCTTTCATTGCAGCAAGCGATCTTCGATAGCGCCGACTACGCCATTATCTCGACGGGCTTAGACGGCAAAATTCTGACGCTCAATAGGACAGCCGAAATACTGACTGGCCTGTCGGACGCCCCTCGAAATGGCTACCTTTCCAATATCTTTGTGCGGGATTGGGTGCGTCAACGGGTGGCGAGATTAGCGGCCGAGGGCGATAGTGTCTTGCCAAGTGCAATGGATGTTTTGACCATTCCTGCGTCGAGAGGTCAGCCAGATGATTCGGAGGCTGAGTTGTTACATACCTCCGGCACAGCGCATCCGGTATTCCTTTCGATCACCGTTTTAAAAGATGAAAACCAACATCAAATTGGTTTCCTCGCCATTGCCAAAGATCTCACGCAGCGCCGCGAAGTGGAGCGCATGAAGAGTGAGTTTGTGGCAACGGTCAGCCACGAATTACGTACGCCGTTGGCTGCGATTTTGGGTGCGCTGGCGTTACTTGATGCGGGCGACGTCGGCGACGTTCCTGAACCGTTGAAGGAGTTCGTTTCGATGGCGTATGAAAATAGTGTCCGCTTATCGAAGCTAGTCGACGATATCTTGGATTTATCGAAAATTGAGTCTGGACGTGTTAACCATCAGCTGGTTGAATTCTTGGTCGAGCGGTTGGTTGAAGACGCTTGTTCACTTCACGGCGGGTATGCGTATAAGTTTGGTGTTGCGCTGGAGGTCGTTTTGCCAATTCCAGTCGCAACGCTTTACCTTGATCGACACCGGCTGATGCAGGTCTTGACGAATTTGATCGCGAACGCAATAAAATTCTCGCCCAAAGGTGGAGTCGTGAAACTCGCCGTCACCTTGACTGTCGGCTGGATTCGAATTGCGGTAAAGGACGACGGGCCGGGTATCGCTGAATCGTTCTGGCCGCGCATTTTTGAGAAATTTGCGCATGGTGATGCCTCCGACACTCGTCAGAATACCGGAACAGGGCTTGGTCTCGCGATCTCACGCGCATTAGTGGATGCGATGGGTGGTAGGATCGATTTTGTGCGAAAGCCGCCGCCTGGCAGTGAATTCTTCATCGAGCTGCCATTGAGCTACCAATCGCGCTCACCAGAATCTACCGGTCAGTTTCCGCGAGTTGGCTAGCTTCACGTGGGTGATGCGTTGATCGTCATGAAGCGATGGAGCGATGCCGCGATGCCGCGATGCCGCGATGCCGTGATGAAGCGATGAAGCGATGAAGCTTTTTTACGCCGACCACTTTGTCCTGCCGCTGCCGGCAGGGCATCGTTTCCCGATGGAGAAATACCAAATGCTGCGTGAACGGCTATTGGCGACGGGCGAGTTTGCACATCACGAATTTTTTGTTCCGCCGGCCGCTACCTTCACCGAACTCACCCGTGCACACGCGCCGGATTACGTGCTGCGGGTTGAGCGCGGTGAAATGTCCATCCAAGAAATGAAGTTGATTGGTTTTCCGTGGTCGTTGGAAATGGTTGAACGCTCTAAACGCTCATCCGGTGCCACGATTGCCGCGTGTCGCGCTGCCATCAAGGACGGCGCGGCGGCAAATCTTGCCGGTGGTACCCACCACGCGTTTTATGATCGTGGGGAGGGCTTTTGTATATTCAACGACGCGGTGATTGCCGCGCGTACGATGCAAGCGGAAAAATTGGCGATGAATGTCGCGGTGATCGATTGTGACGTGCATCAGGGCAACGGCACGGCGGCGATCGCGAGTGGCGACACCAGTATCTTCACGTTTTCGATTCACGGCGCGCGTAACTATCCGTTTCGCCGCGAATTTCCGAGTGACTTAGATATTGATCTTGCTGATGGCACAAATGACGACGCGTATCTTGTGGCGTTGCGAGACGGACTTGCGCAATTGTTTATACGGTTTACGCCAGATCTCGTGATTTATCTGGCGGGTGCCGACCCGTATGAAGATGATCGGTTGGGTCGCTTGAGGGTGTCGATGGACGGGCTGCAGCGACGCGATCAATTGGTCTATGAAGCTTGTGTTGAACGCCGGCTGCCGGTTGCCGTTGTGATGGCGGGTGGCTACGCACGCAAGATTGAAGATACCGTTGCAATCCACACCAACACCGTGGTTGCCGCCAAACAGCTGTGCAGTATCGTTCCTGAAGGGGTGCCGTTGGGCCTGCCCTCGATGGCGGCTGAGCAATGAACGACATGGAGTTGGCGGGAAAAACCCTAACATCCACGGGCATTTACAGTCAAAATGTGCTGGAAAGTACCGTGGATGCTTGGTTTTCATCAAATGGTTGGCAAGTTTTTAATTTCCAGCGCGACGTCTGGGCCGCCTACGCCCAAGGACAATCTGGGCTGATTCACTCCGCGACCGGCTCGGGCAAAACCTTGGCGGCGTGGTTGGCACCGGTCTTAGTTCACAGCGACGCGCATACCGGCAATGAAGGTGAAACCATGCCGTTGACCGTGTTGTGGATCACGCCGATGCGGGCATTGGCGCACGACACCCGCCTCTCACTCGAAAAGCCGATTCGTGCGCTAAATCTGCCGTGGACGGTGGGCTCGCGCACTGGCGATACCAGCAGCGCCGAACGTGCACGGCAGGCTAAACGTATGCCGTCGGCACTAATTACGACACCCGAAAGCCTCTCGCTGATGCTGACGCAAACGGACGCGCAAGCGCAAATGCAGCACCTGCAATGTGTGGTCGTCGATGAGTGGCACGAGATGATCGGCAACAAGCGCGGGGTACAAGTCGAACTCGCGCTGGCACGCTTGCGGCGCTGGCGACCAAGCCTGCGCACGTGGGGGCTTTCCGCCACCCTCGGCAACATGCCCGAGGCGATGGCGGTGATGATGGGGACTGCCGGTGGTGGTTGCATCGTCGAGGGCGTGCGCGACAAAAAAATTGTCATTGATACGCTGCTGCCGTCAGGAGGCAAACCTTTCCCGTGGGCGGGACATTTGGGTTTTGCCATGCTCGGTGAAGTTGCCGCCGAGATTGAGGCGACTGCCAAAGCGGGCGGATCAACGCTTGTATTTACCAACACCCGCAGTCAGGCCGAGCTTTGGTACCAGGCATTGCTCGCCGCCAAACCTGACTGGGCGGGGGCCATCGCGTTGCACCATGGCTCGCTTGATCGCGATGTGCGCGACTATGTAGAGGCCGGGCTGAAGTCGGGTATGTTGATGGCAGTGGTGGCGACATCGAGCCTTGATCTCGGCGTAGATTTTTCACCCGTCGCACGGGTGTTGCAAATTGGTTCACCAAAAGGCGTGGCGCGGCTACTCCAACGCGCGGGCCGCTCGGGGCATGCACCGGGACAGGTGTCACGCGTGACATGTGTGCCGACCCACGCGTTCGAGTTTGTTGAATCCCTCGCTGCCCAACGCGCAGCATATGCGGGCAAGATCGAAGCACGGCGGCCCGTGAGTACACCGCTCGATGTCCTCATCCAGCATCTCGTGACCACTGCACTATCGGGTAAAGGAGATGCGAAGGGCTTTGAGTACCAAGCGTTGCTCGATGAAATTCGCAGCACCCATGCCTTCGCCGATCTCACCGAGACCGATTTTGATTGGGCGCTCGATTTTGTGACACGAGGAGGTGAAGCCCTGCACGCGTACCCCGAGTATCGAAAGGTCGAACGAAGCGGTGAACGTTATGTGGTTAATGACGGTGCCATCGCCCGCCGCCACCGGATGGCGATTGGCACCATCGTGTCAGATGCCTCGATGGATATTCGTTACATGAAGGGGGCGCGGCTGGGGCATGTAGAGGAAAGTTTTGTCGCGCGGTTATCACCCGGTGACGCATTCACGTTTGCCGGAAAAACACTTGAGCTGATTCGCGTGCGCGAGATGACCGCGTACGTCAAGCCGGCGAAGAAGATTAAGAACCTGGTGCCACAGTGGACGGGCGGCAAAATGCCCTTGTCCACACAGCTCGCCGACAGTGTTCGCGATGTCCTCGAAGACATCCGCCAAGCGCGTGCCGGCGACACCGTGCCAGCGGAGATCGCGGTGATCGAGCGTTTGTTTCGGGTGCAACGGGCGATGTCTCGTATTCCGGCGCGCCATGAGCTGCTGATTGAACAAATCGAAACTCGCGAGGGGCACCACCTGTTCTTTTACCCATTCGCCGGGCGGCACGTACACACCGGATTAGCGGCGCTGTTTGGCTTTCGTTTGGGCCAACTTAGGCCGGCCACGTTCTCTTTTACGGTCAACGATTACGGGTTTGAGTTGTTGTCGGAAACGTCGTTTGTCTTGTCGCGCGATTTGCTCGATAGTCTGTTGTCTTGTGATCAGCTACTCTCGACGGTGTTGCAAAGTCTAAATGTGGCTGAACACTCCAAGCGGCACTTCCGCGAAATCGCGCGGGTTGCCGGGCTTATCTTTACCGGCTTTCCCGGTGCAGGAAAGACCAACAAACAGCTGCAAGCCACCAGCGGTTTGATCTTCGATGTATTTGCGCAGTGGGACCGCGATAACCCGTTGCTCGCACAATCAACACGTGAAGTGCTCGAGCGCGAACTGGAGTTTCAACGATTGCAGGAAGTGCTGGCCGACTTGAGCC